>NZ_JBHXIB010000003.1:209529-347583 GCF_042723975.1 Amycolatopsis sp. NPDC058340
GCGTTAATCGCCGGGGGGGTTTTCAAAACCCCATTCCCAAAACCAAATCGTTGCCTATTTTGTATTCCCAAACCCGCCATATTCGACTTATCCGCAACAAAAAGGGCCCCGCCGCGGAAAGCGACGGGGCCCTTCTCGAAAGGCGTCAGACGCCCAGATCGCCACCGAGGTAGGCGGCCCGCACCTGCGGGTCGTCCAGCAGCTCGGCACCGCGGGCGCTCTTGACCACCGTGCCGGTCTCCAGCACGTACGCGCGGTCGGAGAGCTTCAGCGCCTGCTGCGCGTTCTGCTCCACCAGCAGGACCGTGGTCCCGCGTTTGTTGATCTCACGGATGATGTCGAAGATCTGCGCGATCAGCATCGGCGCCAGGCCCATGGACGGCTCGTCGAGCAGCAGCACCTTGGGCTTGGTCATCAGCGCGCGGCCGATGGCGATCATCTGCTGCTCGCCACCGGACATCGTGCCGCCGAACTGGGTCTTGCGTTCGTTCAGCCGCGGGAACAGCTCGTAGACCTCGTCGAGGTCGGCCTTCAGATCGTCCTTGCGGGTGTAGGCACCCATCAGGAGGTTCTCCTGCACCGTCATCCCGGGGAACACGCCCCGGCCTTCCGGTGACTGGCCGATCCCGAGTTCGACCCGCTTGTGGCCCGGTGTCTTCGAGATGTCCTTGCCGTCGAAGAGGATCCGGCCGCTGGTCAGCGGACGCAGGCCCGAGATCGTCTTCAGCGTCGTGGTCTTGCCGGCGCCGTTGGCCCCGATGAGCGAAACGATCTCGCCCTCGCCGACCTCGATGCTCATTCCCTTGAGCGCGGCGATCTTCCCGTAGTGGACGTTGATGTCCTGAACCTCAAGAAGCATCTTCCGCCACCCCCAGGTAAGCCTCGATCACCTTTTGGTTGTTCTGCACCTCGTGGGGGAGCCCTTCTGCGATCTTCTGGCCGAAGTCGAGCACGGCCAGCCGGTCGGCGATCTGCATGACCAGGCCCATGTCGTGCTCGATGAGCAGGACGGTCCGGCCGTCGTCACGGATCTTGCGGATCAGTTGCTGCAGCGAGTTCTTCTCCGCCGGGTTCATCCCGGCGGCGGGCTCGTCGAGCAGCAGCAGCTTCGGGTCGGTCGCGAGCGCACGCGCGATCTCCAGACGGCGCTGGTCGCCGTAGGAGAGGTTCTTCGCGGTGTTGTGCTCGACCCGGCCGATGCCGACGAAGTCCAGCAGTTCCCTCGCCAGCTCGCGGCCCCGCTTCTCCTCCTTGCGGTGGATGGGCAGGCCCAGCGTCGCCGAGATCGCGCCGGTCTTGTGGTGCGAGTCCGCACCGACCATCACGTTCTCGAGCGCCGACATGTTGTGGAACAGCCGGATGTTCTGGAACGTCCTGGCGATCCCGTTCTGGTTGATCTTGAACCGCTTCATCCCGTCGATCCGGGTGTCGCCGAAGCGCACCTGGCCTTCGGTCGGCCGGTAGACGCCGGTGATCACGTTGAAGACCGTGGTCTTGCCGGCACCGTTCGGACCGATGAGAGCGAAGATCTCACCCTGGTCGATGGTGAGGTTGACTTCCTTCAAGGCCGTGACACCGCCGAAGCGCATCGTCACCTTGTCGAATTCGAGCAGCGCGCTCACTTCGTCACCTCCGCCGAAGCCTCGGAATCCGGACCCGCGACTTCGGCGCCCATGGCACCCATCCCGCCCGTTCCTTCTCGTAGTTCCGCCTTGCGCTGCCGCGACGGCAGCAGACCCTCCGGCCGCAGCGCCATCATCAGCACCAGCACACCACCGAAGATCAGGATGCGGTATTCGGACAGGAACCGGAACCGCTCCGGAAGCCAGGCGACGAGGAAGGCGCCGAGGATGACGCCCGGCAGGTTGCCCGCACCACCGAGCACCACGGCCGCGAGGATGGTCGCGGACAGGATGAACGGGAAGTTGTTCGGCTCGATGAAGACGGCCTTGCTGGCGTAGACCACACCGGCCATCCCGCCGAGCATGGCGCCGATGGCGAACGCCAGCAGCTTGAACTTGAACGTCGGGACACCCATCAGCTCGGCGGCGTCCTCGTCCTCGCGGATGGCCGCCCACGCCCGGCCGACGCGGCTCTTGTGCAGCCGCACCGAGAAGACGATCGCGACCACGATCGCCGCGACGATCAGGTAGTAGTACGGCGCCGGGTCGAGCAGGAACTCGGTCCCGAACATGGGTTCCGGGTGCGGGATGTTGGTGATACCGCGGGCACCGCCGATGGCGTCGGTGTTCGTCGCGGTGATCCGGACGATCTCACCGAAGCCGAGCGTCACGATGGCCAGATAGTCACCGCGCAGCCGCAGCGTCGGAGCGCCGAGGATCACCCCCGACATCGCCGCCAGGAAGACGCCGAGCACGAGCGTGCCCCAGAATCCCCAGCCGTGCTGGGTGCCCATCACGGCGAGCGTGTAGGCGCCGATCGCGAAGAACGCGACGAACCCGAGGTCGAGCATACCCGCGTGACCGACGACGATGTTCAGGCCGATCGCCAGCAGGATGTACACCCCGACCGGGAAGATCAGGACCGTGGTCCAGTCCGATTCCGGTGACATGAACGAACCGATCGCGGGAGCGGGAAGGATCAGCGCGCCGATGATCAGGGCGAGGTACACGCCATAACGCTGCCAATGCGGGGCGCGTGCCCACCAATCCCGCATACCGTCCACGGGGTGAAAGCCGTCGCGTCCGGCCTTGCCGTTCTGTGGGGACTTTTCAGCCACTTCTTCGTTGCCCTTCATGCGCGTGCCCGCTGCAGCGATTCACCGAGGATGCCGGTGGGTCGGAACATCAGGACCAGCACCAGTACCACGAAGGCGGTGACGTCCTTCCAAGCCGAACCGAAGAAGATGGAACTCCAGTTCTCCACCAAACCGAGCACGATGCCACCGAGTAGAGCGCCGCGCAGGTTGCCGATACCTCCCAGCACGGCCGCGGTGAACGCCTTGATACCGAGGAGGAAGCCGATGCGGTAATCGGTGTTCTCGTACTCCATCACGTACAGCGCCGCGGCGACACCGGCCATCGCGCCACCGAGCAGGAAGGTGAGGCGGACGATCTTGTCGATGCTGACACCCATCAGCACGGCGGCCTCGGGATCCTGTGCCGTGGCACGGATACCGCGACCGATGCGGGTGCGGCTGACCAGCTGGTCGAGCCCGATCATCATGATCACGGCGCCGACGACGACGAAGACGTGGTCCGTGCGCACGACACCGTTGCCGATGTGGAAAAGCTCCTCGTGCGGGATGAACCGCGGCGCGTTCTGTTGCACACGGCCGGATTTGTCGGTGATCCATTCGATGATCTCGAGGCCGAACAGCTCCTGGAGGAACAGCGAGGCGCCGATGGCGGAGATCAGGGCGGCGAGCCGGGTCGCGCCCTTCTTGCGGAGCGGCCGGTAGGCCACTTGCTCCAGCAGGACCGCCGCACCGCCGGACACGGCGGCCGAGGCGATGATGATCAGCAGCAGTACCGCGATCATCCCGAACACGCCGAGCGTGATCGGGGCGGTGCCGCCCGCGATGGTGATCAGGACGAACAGGGACGTGACCGTCCCGATCATGAAGATCTCGGAATGTGCGAAGTTGATGAGCCGGAGCACGCCGTAGACCATTGTGTAGCCGAGGGCGATGAGGGCGTAGATGCTTCCGGCGACCAGTCCGCCGATGGTGCTACCGAGGAACTGGGCTTGCAGATCTTGAAGCATGACGTGGATGCCTTACGGGACGGGGCGAGGATTTCTTTCGCCACATTTGCGGGAAGCGGGGGTGCTGTGTACGCACAGCGCCCCCGCTTCCGTTAGGTGTTCCTATCTGCTCCGTCAGCCGTTGAGCTTGGCTTCGGTCGAAACGCCGAGGTTCTTCAGGACACCACCGGTGACCTGGTAGATGTTGATCGCGTCCGTCGACGGTTCGCCGTTCTCCTTGAACTTGATCTGCTTCGAGGCACCCTTGAAGTCGATCGTCTTGAGGGCCTCGTTGATCTTCTCCGAGGTGGTGGCGCCGGCCTTGACCGCGTTGATGATGGCGGTCGCGGCGTCGTAGCCCTCGCTCGAGTAGATCGCCGGGTCGACGTTGAACGCGGCCTTGTACTTGGTGCTGAACTCGTCGGTGGAGCCGGCGTCCGGGATGTTGCAGGGGCAGCCGACGACGGCCTTCTCGGCGGCCGCGGCACCAGCACCGCTGATCAGCTGGGCGTCGAGCGAACCGTCACCGGTGGCGAAGGTGGCGGTCACGCCGCCGTCACGCAGCTGCTTGAGCAGACGGCCACCCTGGGCGTAGTAGCCACCGAAGAGGATGATGTCCGGGTTCGCGGCCTTGACCTTCTGCACGGTCGAGGAGTAGTCCGACGCGTCCTTGGCGAACTTGTCGCGTTCGGTCGGGACGTTCTTCTCCTTCAGGGTCTTCTCGAAGTTGTCGGCGAGGCCGACGCTGTATTCCTGGTCGTCCGAGATGACGTAGGCCTTCTTGGGCGACTTCGCCGTGATGAGGAAGTTGGCGATGGCCGGACCCTGGCTGGCGTCGCTCGCGACGACACGGTGCCAGTACTTCCATCCGTTCGACGCCAGGCCCGCGTTGGTGGCCGACGGCGAGACACTCGGGATCTTGTTCTGTTCCAGCTGACCACCGATGGCCTTCGACTCACCGGAGAAGGCCGGGCCGATCAGGGCGGTGATCTTGTCCTGGCCGACGGCGGTCGCGATCAGCGACGTCGCCTGCTCGGGCTTGCCCTGGCTGTCGTATTCCTTGAGCTCCAGCTTCGTCGCCGGGTTCGTCTTGTTGTACTCGTCGATAGCGAGCTTGGCGCCGTTGCGGGGCGGGATCACGATCCCGGAGTTCTCACCGGTGAGGTCACCCATGAACCCGATCTTCAGCGTGCTGCTGTCACCGCTGCCGGACGAGCTGCTGCCGCCTGCACAGCCCGCCAGCGCCAGCGACGCAGCCGCCGCGACGGCGAAAACCCGTCCAAAACGCACTCCTGACACCGACTACCTCCCATGACCAACCAGCCGCCGGTAGGCGTTGCCCCCGACACAGGGGCTAGGTTAGGGCAGGAAGATATCCCCCTACGCCATGATCTGCCCAGACGCCCATCACTCTGTGTCCACATCGTGACGGTCGAAACCAGAACGAATTGCACGAAAAGGCGAATGTTGCCGGTTGACGAGTCTTCGCTGGTCACGCTGGGGATTCACCGCTACCACGTCGATCATGCTCGTGGGTAATGATCATGTTTCGGCCGCGTATCTTGCGTTTTTTCAGCTCCTTCGTGGGCGGCCGTTCGTCGTAGCAAAGCTGCCCCAAAGGGCGTCAACGGTGCCCCCTCTTCCCTGGCGCCATGACAACCGATGGTTGTCGTCGCGGTCCGAACGGCTGTTGGATCCCGGCCCTGACCTCGCGATTGGCTGTTCCCATGACGATGAGTACCGAAGCGATCGAAGGTGTGGCGGCAGGAGTCCCATTCGTGGCGTTGCCGCCGCAGGACGGCGAACGTCCGGCCCCGCTGGTGCTGACCTGGCATCTGCTGGGCGCGCCGTTCAGCGAGGCGGCGATGGCGGCGGCGCTGCCGATGCGGGGACTGCGCGCGTGGCGGGTGCACCTCGGATTGCCGCTGACCGGGAAACGGTTCCCCGAGGGCGGTTTCGAGGGCTTCTTCCGGCTCGCGAGCGAGGACAACGTGCTCAACGTGGTCGAACCGCTCACCAAGCAGGTCGAAGCGGAGTTCCCGGCGGCGGTGGCGGAACTGCGCTCCCGCTTGTCCATTGAGGACGGTCCGGTCGGGCTGGTCGGCGGTTCGCAGGGCGGCGGGGTCGCGCTGCAGATGCTGACCCACGCCGAGATCGACGTGGCGGCCGCCGCGCTGGTGAACCCGGTGACCCAGCTGGCGCCGGTGATCGCGGCGAACGAGCGGGTCTACGACGTCACCTACCCCTGGTCGGACCGCTCCCGCGCGGTCGCGAACGAGTACGACTACGTGCGGCGGGCGGACGAACTGACCGCGCCGATCCTGCTCGTCATCGGCGAGGAGGACGACGTCTCGATCACGGAACCGGCCGAAGCCCTGCACAAGGCGCTGGGGGAGCGGCGATCCGAACTCGTCACCATCCCGGGGATGGCGCACGAATTCGCCGAGGCCCCCGGCCTCGAACCGGCTCCGCAGACCGAACACGCGAAGCTCGTCGACGCCGAGCTCACGCGCTGGTTCGCCCGGCACCTAACTGCTTGAGGTCGTCGTCCGGCAGCCAGGCCCGGCCGGGATCGTAGGCGCACCAACCTTCTTCGTGGCTGGTCCGGCCCGCGAGCGCCAGCAGGCGCCGCAGGGCCGGGCCTTCGCCGCGGCGCCATACGACCGACCACGGGAACAACGGCGACGGCTCGAACGGAAGAACTCGCAGATTGAGGTCGGACGCGAGGTCCATGTCGGCACCGGCGAGAGTGACCCGCTGCTTTCCGTAGCGCGTCTGTTCCAGTGTGTGCCGGAGGTCGTAGCTGACCCCGGAGTCGTCGATCGGGACGTCGAATTCTTTGCATAGGCGTTGCAAATAAGAAAGCCATTCGACCGGGCCGCCCAATTGCGGAATCCAGATGCCCTCGTTCCGGAGATCGGACAATTTCAGGACATCGTTGTGCGCGAGCGGGTGTTCCGGCGCGAGAAGGGCTACCAGCGGTTCGAGCCGCACGAGCCGGTGGTCGAGCTCGGCGGGCACTTCGCGGCCGAGGTCCGCGACCCGGCCGAACGCGAGGTCGATCTCGCCGCGGACCAGCGGGTCGAGGGCGTTGGCCAGCCCGCGCCCGGCGACTCGCTCGACCGCCAGCGCCGGATCCCGCTCCGCGATGCGCCGCAGCATGTACATGGGGGAGAGGCGCGGATCGATGACGTCGAGCCGCGGCGGGCGGTCCTGGAGGCCCATCGCGGCGACGGCGGCGTCGGCCGCGCGGATCAGCTCGCGCGCGTGCGGGAGGAACCGGTCGCCGTCGGCCGTCAGCTCGACGGACCGGTTGGTGCGGCGGAACAGTTGGACCGATAGCGCGTCTTCGAGCTTCCGGATCCGCTTCGACAGCGCTTGCTGCGTGAGGAACAGGGATTCTGCCGCGCGACCGAAATGGCCGTGGTCGGCGGTCGCGACGAACGCGCGCACCTGGGCAGTGTCGAGATCCACGTCCCTGAAGGTACGTGAAGGGCCCCTTCCCTCGGCTCAGCCGAGGAAACTCGACCTTCGTACCGTGAAGGCCCCCTTGCCTACCCTCAAGGTAGTGAAGGAGGCCTTCACGGACTTCCGGTTCCGGTGCCGCTCAGGCGCCCGGCGGCCGCTCCCGCACCACGCAGGTCAGCCGCGCAGTGCACGACCGGCGCCCCTGGTCGTCGGTCAGCACGATCTCCGCGGTCACGGTCCCGCGTCCGACGTGCACCGGCGTCGCGACACCGGTCACCCGCCCGGACCGGACCGCCCGGTGGTGGGTGCACGAGAGTTCGAGCCCCATCGTCGCCTTGTCGGTGCCGGCGTTGAGCGCGCAGACCATCGAGCCGAGGGCTTCCGCGACGACGGCGTTCGCGCCGCCGTGGAGGAGGCCGTAAGGCTGGAGGTTGCCCTCTACCGGGATGCTGCCCACGACGCGTTCGGGACCGAATTCGCTGATCTCGAGCCCGAGCTTGTCGTTGAGCTGCTGTCCGGCGAAGGCCGGGTCGATCCCGGCGAAGGATTCGAGGGCTTGTTCGGTCACGCAGAGCTCCTTAACATTCGTGAACCCGCGACCACGATCGCGTCGCCAGGGCGCACGTTATCGAGTTTTTCTCACGTCCTGCCCAAGGGTGCCCTGCCGCCCCGATCGCGGGGCCTCCGGCCAGGCGGGTTCCTGCGCCAGGGGGCTGAGCGGCCCCGCCGACAGGCCGCAACAGACACGACAGGCAGGACTGTCAGACCCTCACCCTAGACTCGCTCCCGTGAGCCCGAGTGAGAACAAGACCGTTGCCAACGCCACACCCGCCACCGCACCGGCCGAGCGGCCCAAACTGCTGCTGATCGACGGCCATTCGATGGCGTATCGCGCCTTCTTCGCGCTGCCCGCGGAGAATTTCAAGACGAAGACCGGGCAGACGACGAACGCGGTCTTCGGGTTCACCTCGATGCTCATCAACCTGCTGCGCGACGAGGCGCCGACCCATCTGGCGGTGGCGTTCGACCTCTCCCGCAAGACGTTCCGGTCGGAGACGTTCGCGGAGTACAAGGCCAACCGCAGCAGCACCCCGGACGAGTTCAAGGGCCAGGTCGGGCTGGTCGAGGACGTGCTCAAGGTCCTCGGCATCCCGGCGCTGACGAAGGAGAACTACGAAGCCGACGACATCATCGCCACGCTCACGACACAGGCGACCGCCGAAGGTTTCGACGTCCTCATCTGTACGGGCGACCGTGACGCGCTCCAGCTGGTGACCGACCAGGTCACCGTGCTGTACCCGAAGCGCGGCGTGTCGGAGATGACCAGGTTCACCCCCGAGGCGGTCGAGGAGAAGTACGGCCTCACTCCGGCGCAGTACCCGGACTTCGCCGCGCTGCGTGGCGACCCCTCGGACAACCTGCCCAGCATCCCGGGGGTCGGCGAGAAGACGGCCGCGAAGTGGATCAGGCAGTTCGGCTCCTTCAACGAGCTGATCGACCGGGTCGACGAGGTCAAGGGCAAGGTCGGCGACGCGCTGCGCGCGCACCTCGGCGCGGTCATGCTGAACCGCCAGCTCACCGAGCTGATCCGCGACGTCGAGCTGGACCTCGGCCCGACCATGCTCGAGCTGCGCCCGTGGGACCGCGAGGCCGTGCACGCGCTGTTCGACGAGCTCGAGTTCCGCGTCCTGCGGGACCGGCTCTTCGCCACCCTGCAGAGCGCCGAGCCCGAGGCAGAGGAGGGTTTCGAGGTCAGCGGTTCGAAGCTCGCGCCGGGCGCGCTCACGGAATGGCTGTCCGCGCACACCGGCACGGACAAGCCGGTCGGCCTCGCGTTCCGCACCACCGGCGCCTCGGTCCGCTCCGACCTGAAGGCCATCACCTTCGCCGCCGCGGACGGCGAAGGTGCGTACGTCGACGTCACCACGATGGACGCCGAAGACGACAAGGCACTCACGGCCTGGCTCGCCGACGAGAAGATCCAGAAGATCGGCCACGAGCTCAAGGTCCCCCTGCACGCCGTCCGGGCACGCGGCTGGACGTTCGCCGGGCTCGTCATGGACACCGCGCTCGCGGCGTACCTGGTCCGCCCCGGCCAGCGCACCTTCGAGCTCGACGACCTCGTCCTGCGGTACCTGCACCGCGAGCTGCGGTCCGAGGCCGACACCGGGGACGGGCAGCTTTCACTGCTCGACGGCGGCGCCGAGGACATGGAGCAGAAGGAGATCCAGGCCGAGCTGGTCAAGGCCCGCGCGGTCGCCGAGCTCGCGGGCGCGCTGACCAAGGAGCTCGAAGAGCTGGGCGGCGCGCAGCTGCTCGCCGAGCTCGAACTGCCGTTGCTGCAGGTGATCACCGGGCTCGAAGCGGCGGGTATCGCGGTCGACATCGAGCATCTGACCGACCTCGAAGCGCATTACCTCAGCCGGGTGACGCAGGCCGCGGAGGAGGCGTACGCGGTCATCGGCAAGCAGGTCAACCTCGGTTCGCCGAAGCAGCTGCAGGTCATCCTGTTCGACGAGCTCGGCATGCCGAAGACCAAGCGCACCAAAACCGGCTACACCACCGACGCCGAGGCACTGCAGAGCCTGTTCGAGAAGACCGAGCACCCGTTCCTGCAGCATCTGCTGGAGCACCGGGACGCGACCCGTCTGCGCACCACGGTCGAGGGCCTGATCAAGTCGGTCGCCGACGACGGCCGCATCCACACCACGCTGCTGCAGACGATCGCCGCCACCGGACGGCTCTCCTCGGTCGACCCGAACCTCCAGAACATCCCGATCCGCACCGAAGAAGGCCGCCGCATCCGCGACGCGTTCGTCGTCGGCGACAGGTACGCCGAGCTGATGACGGCGGACTACAGCCAGATCGAAATGCGGATCATGGCGCACCTCTCGCAGGACGAGGGGCTGATCCAGGCCTTCAACAGCGGCGAGGACCTGCACACTTTCGTGGCGTCGCGCGCGTTCTCGCTGCCGCCGGAGGAGATCACGCCGGAGCTGCGGTTCCGGGTCAAGGCGATGTCGTACGGCCTGGCGTACGGGCTTTCGGCGTACGGCCTTTCGCAGCAGCTGCGGATTTCCACCGAAGAGGCCAAGGAACAGATGGAGGCGTACTTCTCCCGGTTCGGCGGCGTGCGCGATTACCTCCATTCGGTCGTCGGCGACGCGGCGAAGGTCGGCTACACCGAGACGATCTTCGGCCGCCGCCGTTATCTGCCGGACCTCAACAGCGACAACCGGCAGCGGCGTGAGATGGCCGAGCGCATGGCGCTCAACGCGCCCATCCAGGGCAGCGCGGCCGACATCATCAAGGTCGCCATGCTCAACGTGCACAAGGCGCTGACCGAGGCGAAATTGAAGAGCCGCGTGCTGCTGCAGGTCCACGACGAGCTCGTCCTCGAGGTCGCCGATGGCGAACGCGAGCGGCTGGAAACGTTGGTGCGCCAGGGAATGGGTTCGGCCTACGAGCTGGCGGTCCCGCTCGAGGTCTCCGTCGGATACGGGCGGTCCTGGAACGACGCCGCGCATTAGGCCTCGTGAGTGGTAATGACGGTTAGAACCGTCATTACCACTCACGATCGGTAGGGTCTTCCGCGTGACTTCCGAGCGCGGACGCTGGCGGGTGCGGCTGCGCGATCATCGTGGGCGGGTCCTGGGTGCCGGGACCATGCTCGACGCCGGGCATCTCCTCACCTGCGCTCACGTGGTCGAAGGCCAAGACGGTGTCGCGGTGGATTTCGTGGCGCTTCCCGGTGTGGAGCCCGGAATCGCCACGATCGTCGCGCACGCCGCGCCCATCGGCGACGACGGCGGGGACATCGCGCTGCTCCGGTTGCGTGACCCGGAGGAACAGATCTCCGGCGCCCCGCTTCACCGGACCGCGCTCGAAGACCATCAACGCGTCCGCGCGTACGGCTTCCCGGCCGGGTCGGACGGTATGTGGTCGCTGGCGACCGTCGTCGGCGACGGCGGGCACGGCCTCGAACGCGTCCAGTTGCACCGCGATCCCGGCGCCGAGCCGATCACCCACGGCTTCAGCGGTTCCGCGGTGATCGCCGAGAAGACCGGCCACGTCGTCGGCATGGTCGCGACCCGCTACGCGACCGAGGCCGCCCGTGTCTCGTGGATGATCCCGGTCGAGACCATGCTCGGCTACCTGCCGGAACTGCGCCGCTGGGCCGAAGGCAGCCCCGCGATCGACCCGAGTTTCGGGCACTACCCGGAGCCGCCCGCGCTCGATCCGCGGTTCGCGGCCGAATTCGCCCGATGGCTCGGCGGGGACGGCCGCGCCGACGTCCGGGTGATCATCATGGGACAGGACGATTCCGCCGTCGCCGCCTCGTTGCGGCGCGCCGTCGTCCTCGCCGACCGCGAAAGCGGCGCCGGCCGGACCGTGACCGGGCCGACGGTGCCGCCGGTGGGCAGTGTCGTGCTCGCCGTCGACGCGATCGGCAAGACCGCCGACGAGGTCCGCCGCCGCATCTCCGACCGGCTCGACGTCGCCGCGGATTCGCCCGCCGGCCGTCACGGTTCCGGCCGCACCGTCGTCGTCTACGGGATCGACGAAGCCGCCGAACCCGACGAACTCGTCGGTGAGGTGCTCGTGCCGCTCGCCCAGCGCGCGCACGAACTGGGGCTGCGGCTCGCGCTGGCGTTCCGCGAGGCGACTTCGCCCGGGGTGAGCGTGGTCCGGTCGAGCACGGACGTCCTGCCCGCGGACGAGGACGACACCGAGGGCCGTCTCGCCGTCCTCGAAACCCGGTTGGGTGAACTCGCCAAGCTGGAGAAGGACAATGCGAGCGACGCGCCCCGCTTCTCCGACACCCCGCACGTTCATCCGAAGGAGCGTCGGCTGCGCGGCGCGTTGACGCAACTGCATTCGGCGGATCGGGACGGTGACACGGATTGGGTGAAACGGCAGCTTCCGGTCTGCGAGCGTGCCGTGGCCAAAACCGTCGATCGCGCTCGCGAGCTGCGCCGCCGCCTCGACGAGAACCTCGCCCGGCGCGCGGAACTGCGCGCGCGGCTCGACGCGTACGGGGAGATGGCCCGTAACGGCGGGCTCGTCGAAGACGTCGAACTGGATGCCGCCTACGCCCCCGCCTGGCGGATGCTCTTCGAAGGACCGTGCGACCTGGCGGCCGCCGCGGCCGCCGTCGAGCGGTACGCGGACACCGTACGGAAACGGATCGACGGATGACGGCCTGCGGACGGGACGGGTGCCCGGGTGTGCTCGGCAAGACCGGCTTCTGCAAGATCTGCGGATTGCCGCCCGGCACTCCGGAAGAGCCCGCGCCGCGGGAAAAACCGACGCTGGTGATCCCCGGCCCCGGTGAGGCGCCGACCAGGATCACCAGCACCGTGGTCACCCGCGCCCAGCGGATCGCGGGCCACGCCGGCGCGGACGACCGGGTCCCGCTGCCCGTCGTCGAACTCCCGGACGTCGCGGGCCGCCTGCTCACCGAGCCGCATGTCCCGGAGGAGGAACGGTTCTGCGGCAAGCACGGCTGCACCGCCCCGGTCGGCCGTTCGATCGGCGGCGGGCCCGCGCCCACCGAGGGATTCTGCCCGGTCTGCCGGACGCCGTTCTCCTTCTCTCCCAAGCTCACGGCGGGTGACGTGGTCGACGGCCGCTACCACGTGGTCGGCTGTGTCGCGCGCGGCGGGCTCGGCTTCGTCTATCTGGCAACGGATTCCGGGCTCGGCGACCGGTACGTCGCGCTCAAGGGCCTGATCAACACGAACAACACCGCCGCCGTCCGGATCGCGGAGACCGAGAGCCAGGTGCTCACCGCGCTGGATCATCCGAATATCGTCCGGATCCTCGACGTGGTGGAGCACGACGACTTCCGCTACATCGTGATGGAATTCGTCGACGGTCTTTCGCTGCGGGAGGTCAAGAATCGCGGCCGGGCCGGGCTGGACTCCAGTGAGGGACGGCTGCTGGTGGAGCACGTCGTGGCGTACGGGCGCGAGATCCTGACCGCGCTCGACTACCTGCACGGCGAGGGCCTGCTGTACTGCGACATGAAGCCGGACAACGTGATCCACGGCGAGAAGCGGATCAAGCTCATCGATTTCGGCGCCATCCGCAAGATCGACGACGACGAAAGCCCGATCGTCGGCACCGAGCACTATCAGGTGACGCCGAGGGAACGGGCGACCCACGGCCTCACCGTCCGGTCCGACATCCACACCGTCGGCGTGACGTTGCGGGAACTCTTCCAGGCCAGCGACGGCTGGTCGGTCACCACCGACGCGCGCGGCGTCCGGTTCGGCATCGAATCGTTCCTCCGCGTGCTCGACCGGGCGACCGCGCCGTTCGAACAGCGGTTCGCGACCGCACGCGAAATGCTGGTCCAGCTCGACGGCGTGCTCGGCGAGATCCTTTCCTTGCGGGACAAGCAGTCCAGGCCCGGCGCGTCGACGCTGTTCACCGAAGGGGCGGTGCTGCTCGACGCGGGACTCGGGCAGGCTCCGCCGCTGGAGCACTGGACGCGGGGGACGCCGGTCTCGCTCGGCGCGCGGCCGTCCGCCACGGAGATCGCCCTCGGGCTGCCGGTACCGCGTGAGGATCCGGACGACCCGCGGGCGGACTTCCTCCGTGCCGTTCGCGCGCCCGACGCGGCGCGGTTGCTGAGGAAACTCGACAAGGTGCCCGGTTCGCCGGAGGTCGGATTCCGCCGGTGCCGGGCGCAGCTGGAACTCGGGGCCGTCATCGAAGGCACGCGGGCGGTGGCGGAGGCCGAACGGCTGCTCGGCGAGCGCGCCGCCCACGACTGGCGGGTGGCGTGGCATCGGGGCCTGCTCGCGCTCGGTGCGGGGGATTTCGCCGCGGCCAAGGAGAAGTTCACCGCCGTGTACCGCGACATCCCCGGTGAGGAGCCGCCGAAACTCGCGCTGGGGCTCTGCGAGGAGCACCTCAACGGCGCGGCCGCCGCCGAGCGGTACTACGACGCCTTGTGGGTGCGGGACCGGTCGCAGGTGAGCGCGGCGTTCGGTCTCGCGCGGGTCCGTTTGTCGCGGGGCAACCGGGCCGCCGCCGTCGAGATCCTCGACCAGGTCCCGGAATTCTCGCGCTACGACGAGGCGGCGCGGATCGCCGGCGTGCGCGTGCTGTCCGCGCCGATGCCGGAGACGGGTGACCTGCCGTCGTCCGCGGAACTCGACGACGCCGTGGTCCGGCTGACCGCGTTGGACCTCGACGGCGACGCCTTCGACAGGCTCGTGACGGCGGTGCGCGAGACCGGGCTGGCGGGGGTGCTGCTCGGGCAGGACGGGATCACCGACGGGGAGATCCTGCGCGCGGACGAGACGGGCGCCCGCACCGTGCTGGACAGGTCGTACCGGCGGCTCGCCCACCACGCGCCCGCGCCGGAAGCGCACGACGTGCTGATCGACCTGGCCAACTCCGTGCGGCCGGTGACTCTGGTGTGAAAGGGGAACCATGAAGGAACCGGGTCTGGGCCTCGAAGTGCACCAGAACAAGTTCCTGGCCGAGGGGGACCGGGCGATGACCGCCATCGTCCGCGTCGTCTCCCGCGGCGGTGAGGCGTCCGTCGCGAGGTCGGCCGCCGAGGTCCTGATGATCGACTGCTCCAGCTCGATGCGCTTCCCCAGCACCAAGATCGGCGAGGCCCGGCGCGCGGCCGCGGCGGCCATCGACGTCCTCCCCGACGGCGTGCGGTTCGCCGTCATCCAGGGCACCGATCGCGCGAAGATGATCTACCCGGCCGAGGACGGCCTGGTGACGGCTTCGGACCGGACCAGGGCGGAGGCACGCGCCGCCGTCGAACATCTCGCGGCCGTCGGCGGCACCGCGATGGGCGCCTGGCTCGCCAAGGCACGCGACCTCTTCGACGGCGTGCCCGACGCCGTCCGCCACGCCATCCTGCTCACCGACGGCCGCAACGATTCCCAGACCAGGACCGACCTGATGACCGTGCTGAACAGCTGCGAGGGCCGGTTCGTCTGCGACGCCAGGGGGATCGGCGACGGCTGGGAGCCCGCCGAACTCACCCTGATCGGCCGGGTCCTGCGCGGCAACGTCGATTCCGTCGTCGAGGACGACAAGCTCGCCGAGGATTTCCGGCAACTGGTCGAGAGCGCGATGACGAAGGTGCTGCCCGAGGTCCGGCTGCGGGTCGGCACCATGCCGTTCAGCAGGCTGCGGTCGATCAAGCAGGTGTTCCCCGACGAATACGACCTCACCGACCGGTGCCGGGAGGTCGCCGTCCGCGAGCAGGAGCTGTCGCTCGGTTCGTTCGCGAACGACGAGACGCGGGACTACCAGCTGATCCTGGACCTCGATCCGGACCTCGAACCCAGCCACGGCCAGGACCGTCAGCTGGCGTGGACGGAACTCGTCCCGGTGCCGGGAGCCGCGGTCGAGGAGGACGCGCTGGCCATCGCGGGGCAGTGGACGCGCGATCCGATCCCGCCGACGCTGATTCACCCGATGGTCTCGAAATACGCCGCGCAGGCAGATCTCGGCGAGGCGCTGACCTCCGGCGGCGACGCCTACGCGGCGGGTGACCTGGCCCGGGCCGAACGGGACTGGGGGCGCGCGGTCGTCCTGGCCACCGCCGCGGGCGACGACGAGACCCTCAGCCGCCTCTCGGGCGTCGTCGAGATCGTCGACGCGGAGAAGGGCGTGGTGCGGCTGCGTCCGGACGCGACCCGCAGCCACGTGCTGCACGTCGTCATCCCGTCGAGGGTTTCGGAAATCGCCCTTCCGCAGGAAGATCGGCCGATGCCCGAAGGAACACCGGTCGCCTGCGCCGAATGCCCCGCGCTTTCACCCGCCGGGGCGAACTTCTGCGTCGGCTGCGGCAGACCGTTCAGCGAGGCGGTTTCGTGACGGCCACCCGGGTGCGGCTGGTCCGGCTCCGCACCGCCCTGCTGGCGCTCACCCTCGCGGTACTGGTGGTCTCGCTCTGGGCGTTCCAGAACGTCCAGAACACGGCGGAGACCGTCCGCGACCGCACCGCGCAGGCGGTGCTCGAAGTGACCGCCGCGCGGGCCGCGCTGGTGGCCGCCGACGCCGCCGCGATCGCCAGTTTCGCCTCTGGTGAGGCGAAACTCGCCGGACCGGGGCAGGAGTACTCGAACCAGCTGGCGCTGGCGAGCCAGAGCCTCGCGCGGGTCGCGGAGTTCAATCAGGCGGGTGAGGCGGGCGGTAACGCGCTTCAGGTGATCGAAAGCCAGGTCGCGGCCTACTCGGGTTCCATCGGACAGGCCGACGTGCACTTCCGGCAGCCGGACGCCGCGGTGCTGGGCGCGGTCGATCTCTGGCACGCCTCACGGCTGCTGCACGCGTCGGGCGGTGTCCTGGAGGAACTGCAAGCGTTGCAGGGCAGGCAACGCGAGGCGCTGGACCGGCAGCTGTCGGCCACCGGGATGAGTCTCGCGATGCTCCCGCTGTGGCTGCTGCCGGTGCTGGCCCTGCTGGCGCTGCTGGTCTTCACCCAGCTGTATCTGCGGAAGCGTTTCCGGCGCGTGGCGAACGTGCCGCTGCTCGTGGCGACCGTGCTGATCGCCGCCATCGGGGTCGCGCTGGTGTTCACGCTGGTCAGCCGCGGCAGGCTGGATTCGGTCGGGGAGCGGCTCGACGGTGTCGCCGCCGCGCGGTCCCAGCAGATCCAGGCGGCCGACGACGCCGGCCAGCGGCGGCTCGCCGAGCTGCTGACCGGGTACTGCGACGAGGAGCAGGGGTGCGGGGTGACGGTCGACGAGTTCCTGGCCCGGACACGACAGGCCACGACGGTGGCGACGGACAACACCCGGGTGGCGACGGCGGGCGCGAAGGCGGTGGCGGCCGACGCCTCCGCCGCGGCCGAATCCGGCGGACGGGAGTTCCTGATCCCGGCGGGCACCCTGCTCGCGGGCGGACTCGTCCTGCTCGGGTTGCACGCCCGGATCGACGAATACCGGTATCGCCCATGAAGCGCCTGGTCGCCGTGCTGACGGCACTGTCACTGGTCGCGGGCGGCTGTTCGGCGACGGCGGCGGACGAACCGGTCGTCGTCCTCGCGTCCTGGACGGACGGCGAGGAAAAGGCGTTCCGCCAGGTGCTGGACGCGTTCACGGACGAGACCGGGATCGGCTACCTGTACGAAGGCACCCGGGCCGTCGACCAGGTGCTCGCTTCGGACGTCCAGCGTGGCACGCCACCGGACGTGGCCGTCCTGCCCAACGCCGGGGTGCTGGCGAAGTACCGGAAGTCCGGCGACCTGCTGCCGCTCGACGAAAACCTCTCCGCCGCGGTGAAGCGGTCCTTCAGTTCGCAGTGGGTCACCCTGCAGCAGATCGGCACCGAGAAGCTGTACGCGGTCGCGGTGAAGGCCGATCTCAAGAGCCTGATCTGGTACGACCCGGCGCGGATGACCGGGATCCGCCCCACGACGTTCGCCGCGCTCCGCGAATACTCCGCCGGGCTGACGGCGGCGGGCGGCACGCCCTGGTGCGTCGGGATGGGCGCCCCGCCCACCTCGGGCTGGCCGGGAACCGACTGGATCGAAGACATCCTGCTGCACGCGGCGGGGCCGGAGAAGTACTGGCAGTGGGCGTCCGGCGGGCTGCCGTGGACCTCGCCCGAGGTCAAACAGGCCTGGCTGGACTGGGGTTCCGTACTCGAACCCGCCGCGATCCGCGGCGGCACCGCGGCCGCGCTGCTCACCGATTTCGGCGACGCGGGCAAGCCGATGTTCACCGATCCGCCCGGCTGCGCGCTGGAACACCAGGCGTCGTTCATCATGAGCCGCTACCAGAACTTCAAGCGTCCCGACGGGACGTTTCCCAAGCCGGGTGCCGATTTCGATTTCCTCTCCTTCCCGGGGCGCGACGTCTCCGAGGTCGCGGCCGACCTCGCCGGGATGTTCCAGGACACCCCGCAGGCGCGGAAGCTGATGGAGTTCCTCGCTTCGGAGAAGGCACAGCGGATCTGGCCGTCGATCCCGCGCGTGAACGCCTTTTCCGCCAACCGGAAGCTCGGTCTCGACGTCTATCCGGACCAGGTGAGCCGGAGGGTCGCGGACACGATCACGTCGGCGTCCGCGCTGTGCTTCGACGCCTCCGACCTGATGCCCGCGACGATGACCGGCGCGTTCCACCGCGCCGTCCTGGAGTACCTGAGCAACCGGGACCGGCTGGACATCCTGCTGAAGCAGCTCGAAGACGTCCGGAAGAGCATCCAACCCGGCGAATGGCTGGAAATCCCCTGTGGACAGTGAGGAGCATCGGTGAACGACCTGGCACGGTTCCCGCTCGAAGGCGGCGGTTCGGTGGTCGTCGAGATCGACCCGGCCCCCGGCACCGCCCGGGTCTCCCGGCGTGACGACCTGATCGAGGACACCAAGGGGTCCTTCGAAGCGGCGCTCGCGAACGTGAAGGACGCGGCCGCGGCGGCGCTGGACACCTTCCGGTCGATGACCAGGGGACCGGACGAGGTCGAGCTCAAGTTCGGCGTCAAGCTGACCGCGCAGGCGGGCGCCGTCATCGCGAAAACGGGGCTGGAGGGGAACTTCGAGGTCAAGCTGAAGTGGGTCCGGGAGACCGGGAGCTGAAGGACGCTTTCCCCGCATGAGACGCGGTGAAAGCGTCCTTCAGCTCCGCCCGAGGCCCCGGATCAGCACCATCACCGATTCCCGCACGTCGTCCCTGGTCCGTTTCGGCTGGAACACCTGCCAGTCGAGGGCGACCACCAGCATCGTGCCGAACAATCCCGCCGCGGCCGTCTGGATCTGGACGCCGTCGGGCAGCCGCCCGGCGGCGTCCAGCCGGTGGAGTTGATCGCGCACGATCGAAATGATCTCCTCGCGCAGCAGCGTCAGCGTCTCGTGCCAGGTGCCGGGCGTGCGCCACATCTCGCTCACCAGGATCTGCGAGAAACCGGGGTATTCGGCGATGAACTCCAGCGCACCGTCCACTTGCGACTCGATCACGTCCATCGGGTCGCCGTCGCCGGTCGCCGCGCGCAGCCGGTCCGCGAGCACGCCGACGCCGTAGCGCAGCAGTGCGTCGACAAGACCGTCCTTGCTGCCGAAGTTGTAGTAGACGGTGCCCTTCGCGACCTTCGCCTCGGCCGCGATGTCGTCCACCGTCAGCCCGACGAGGCCACGGCTGGCGGACAACCGCAGCGTCGCTTCGAACAGCTTCTGCTTCGTCGCCTCACCCCGGGGGCTCACAACGCCAGCTCGGGTTTCAGCGCCGAAACCGTCCAGGTGCGCCGTTTCCGCGCCGCCAGTGTCGAGACCAGGATCCCGCCGACGAGATACGCGAGAAGGACACCGATGTCACCGAGGATCTCCATCGAGGCGCCACTGTAGAGCAGGTGCCGGAACCCGTCGATCGCGTAACCCATCGGCAGCGCGATGTGCAGCGGGTACAGCGCGTCCGGGATGGTCTGCCACGGGAACGTGCCGCCCGCGCTCACCAGCTGGAGCACCAGCAGTACCAGGCCGAGGAACTTCCCGACGGCGCCGAAGAACGCGTTGAGCGCGTGCACCACCGACGTGAAGGTCAGCGACACCAGGATGGCGAACCCGATCGCGCCGAGCGGATGCGCGACGTCGATGCCGACCAGCCAGGTCACCGCGCCGAACAGCACGATCACCTGCGCGATCCCGAGCAGCGCCGAGGACAGCCAGCCGCCGAGGGCGACCTTGAACGGCGACGCGCCGGCGGTCAGCGCGCGGGTCGAGAGCGGGCGCAGCAACAGGAACAGCACGAACGCGCCGATCCAGGTCGCGAGCGAGATGAAGAACGGGGCGAGACCCGCGCCGTAGGTCCCGGCCGAGGCGACGCCGGAGGAGTTGACCGCCACCGGGTCCGCGATGGTGTTGGCGGTCGCCGCCCGGGTGGGGTCGTCCGGATTCGGGATCTCCTTGAGCCCGGCCGCGAGCCCGTCGCGCAGCTGCACCGAGCCGTCGGCGAGCTGGTTCGTGCCGGTGACCGCGGTCCGCTCGCCGTCGTTGAGCTTCGCGGCGCCGTCGCGGATCTGCACGGAAGCGTCGGCCGCCTGCGCGATGCCGCTGGTGAGCTGCGGCGTGGCCGAGGCCAGCTGGTGCGCGCCGTCGGACACCTGCCGGGCACCGGACGCGAGCTGGGCGAGCTGGCTGTTCGCGCCCTGGATCTTCGTGTTCGCCTGGTCGACCGGCGACCGGAGGGTGTCGAGGCGGCTCAGGATCTCCTGGACCTTCGTCTCGGGGACGCCGGCGTCGCGCAGGTCCTGTGCGAGCTGGGTGCGGTAGCCGTCGAGTTTGGCCTGGATGTCGCCGGAGGCCGTCGCCGCGAGCGAGGCGGCGTCGGCGACCTTCTGGTTCCCGTCGGCGACCTTGCCGGCGCCGTCGGCGAGCTTCTGGGTCTGCGCGGGGAGCTGGGCGGTGCTGGATTTCAGGGTGCCGAGCCCGGTCGCCAGCTGGGAGCTGCCGGAGGCGAGCTGATTGGCGCCGTCGGCCAGCTGCTGCTGCCCGGTCTTGAGCTTGCCGGCGCCGTCGGCGAGCTGCGAAGCGCCCGTCGAGGCCTCCTGGATCTTGCCGTAGATCGTGGAGAAGCCGACCAGGAACTTGTCCGCCGCCTCGCTGCCGACCTTCTCCGCGATCGTCTTGCGGACCTGCTCGGCCACCTGTTTCGCGATGGTCCCGGACAGGTAGTTGTTCGCGTCGTTGGTGGTCAGCGTGATCGTCGCCTGCTGGGGCTGGAAGTTGCCCGAGGACAGCAGCGCCGTGGAGAAGTCGCGCGGGATGCCGATCGCGAACGAGTACTTGTCGTCGCGGACTCCCTTCGCCGCCTCGTCCTGTGACACCTCGTGCCACTGGAACGTGCCGGATTTGACCAGTTCGTCGGTGACCTCGCGGCCGACGTTGCGTTCCACACCGGCCGAGTCCTTCGCGCCGGTGTCGGAGGTGAAGACGGCGGCGGGCAGCTTGTCCAGGCGCGAGTACGGGTCGTAGTTCGCGTAGAGGTAGAAGGACGCGTAGAGCAGCGGCACCAGCACGAGCGCGGCCATGGCGAGCTTCGGCAGGGTGCCGCTGCTCAGCCGGCGCAGCTCGTTGGCGGCGATCCGGACGGGGTTCATGCCTGGTCTCCTGAAGTCTCTTCGATCTCCTCGGTTTCGGCCGGCGCGCAGCGCACGGGGTCGGGCTGCTCGAGGGCGCCGCAGAGGGCGGGCTTCTCCGGCAGGGCCGAAACCGGGGTGGTGGCGGTCAGCACGATGACGGCGAGGCCGCGCTCGGCGTGTTCGCGGGCGAGCCGCGCCCAGCTGTCGACGTCGCTGGTGTGCCTGTCCGGGGTGTCGAGCACGAGGACGCCGACGCCCTCGCGGCCCGCGGCGAGCGCGGTGAGCAGCCGGGTGCGCGTCACCGGTTCGATATTTTCGAAGCGCGTGGTGGCGAAGGCGGCGGCGTCGTGCTCGGCCAGCCAGGTCGCGACGGCGGCCTTGTTCGCCGGGCGCTTCGCCAGTTCGAGTTCCTCCCCGACGACGACCTGCAGCGGCAACGCGCCGTCCGGCTCGCTCACACCGGGGGAGTCGACGACCGCGACGACCTTGTGCGGGTCACCGCCCTCGACGGTCACCGTCCCGGTGGCCGGCTTCAGCCTGCCTGCCAGCGCCAGCCCGAAGGCGGTGACGCCGACCCCTGGCTCGCCGTGCACGATCGCCAGCTCACCACCCGAAACGGTGAGCGAAGTAGGCGACAGCAACGTGCCGTGGGGTCCGGTCACGGACACCCTGTCGGCTTGAACCCGCACGAAGAACTCCCAGGTCGGTGACTCGCGGAACTTTTAAACTGACTGGTCAGTTCAAAAGTTAGCCCTGACCTGGGAGGTGCACAACCTTGGGGGGCTTACGTCACACACAAGAGTGACGAAACCCCCGCAAACCGGACGGCTAACGCAGGGCCGACGCCGGGTGGACCTCCCAGGACGTCCACAGTGGACGATAACCCTGCCGGTGCCAGAACACCGAGGAGAGCGGGTTGGTCGGGTTGTAGTAGAGGTAGGTGCCGTCCGCGCCGTCGGCGGCGAACTCCTTGTGCACCGCCGACATCAGTGTGCGGCCGAGTCCGCTCCCGCGCAGGCCGGGCACGGTGACGACGTTGTTGACGTAGCCCCAGCGGCCGTGGGGGAGCAGTTCGGCCTCGGCCGACCCCGCCGACGACGTGATCCACGCGCCGTGCGCGAACGCCACGATACGGGCGTCCCGTTCGGCCAGCCACAGCAGCGGGACGTCCTTGTCGAGCGCGGTTTCCAGTGCCGGGGCGAGCAGTTCGGCGGCGTTCGGGCGGTGCCGGGTGGCGACCTGCCCGATGTAGTCGTGGGTCGACACGGCCATCGCGAGCACGGTGTCGAAGTCGTCGCGCCGGGCGCGGCGGACGGTCACGCCCTCGGCGGCAGGGTCGTCCCGATGGCTTCCGGTGCGCACGGCGAGCGCGGACATCGGCACCAGCCCGTGGTCGAGGAAGGCGCGGATCGCCTCGGCGTCCCGGCTCGGCCAGTTGACCACACAGGACGAGTCCTCGCCGGGGGATTCGGCGTCCATCCACGTCCGCCACGCGCGCAGCAGCACGTCCATGCCCTCGGTGCCGGTGTTCCCGATGAACGGGAAGAGCTGGCGCACGTCGGCGGCCGACCACAGCAGGGGGACGTCGTCGGGGCCGTGCAACTGACGCTGCACCACCCCGGTGACCTGGACGCCCGCCGCGGTGGCCGCGTCCACGCGTTCGCCGACGACCGGGGCCGGCGCCGCCTCGGGCAGGAACCTGTCGATCGACGCGAACCGGGCGCGGTGCGCGTCGAACAAGGTCTTCTCGATTTCCATCCCGTCCTCAGTGTCTGTAGGTGAACCCGCGTCCGCGATCGACGTCGGCAGGGCGCGCGCTGGTCTTTCGGGTCGCGAAGGTGGTGAAGGCGCCCTGCCACCGCGATAGCGGGGCCTTCGGCCGGGCGGGTTCACGCGTATGGTCACTTTCCGGACAAATCCTCAGCTCCGCCAACAGGCTCTCAGGGCCGGCCGCGCCGGGCACCGCTACCGAAGGGCCGCGGCCGGGGCGGCCGCCCACGTCGTCCACAGTGGACGATAACCCTGCCGGTGCCAGAACACCGGGGACAGCGGATTCGCCGGATTGTACGAGACGAAGGTACCGCGCAGCGACGGCGAGAACAGCTCGTCGTGCGCGACGGCGGTCAGCGCGCGCCCGATCCCGCGTCCCCGCGCGGCCGCGGTGACCGCGAGCGTCCCGACGTAACCCCATTCGCCCGGCGGCAAGCGTCCGGCGAGCGCGTCGCCGGGGATCGGGGAGCGCTTTCCGCCGGTCACCATCCCGACCGTGACCCCGTCCTCTTCGGCGATCCAGACGCGGCCGCCGAACTGCAGGCCGCGCCGGACCTCTTCCGCGAGCAGGGCCTTGGCGCCCGGCCGGACGACACCGTGGCCGACGAGCGAGGTGTAGCGAAGTTCTTCGAACCGAAGGTCGACGATCTCCTCCAGATCACCCCGTGACGACGCGCGGACGGTCACGCCGGGCACGGAATGCGCTTCCCCCGCCGCGGGCGCCCGGACGGCCAGCGCCAGTTGCGGTGCGAGCCCGTGGTCGAGCAGGGCCCGCGAGACCGCGACGTCACGGCTGGGCCAGGTGACCGTGCATGACGAATCGGGTTCGGCGTCGTCGAGCGCGATCCGCTCGCGCCAGGCGGAGAGCAGCGCGCTCATGCCCGCGAAGGCGTCGAGGGGGAGGACCGCGGAGAGGATCTGCAGATGCGCGGGGCCCCAGAGCCGTTGCCATGAACCCGCCGCGAACCGCACGTGCGTGATCGTCCCGGTGGCACCTCCCGCTTCGAGGGGTTCGCCAGGCGGGAGCGGGGGCGGCGGCGGAAGCAACGGGTCGAGCGCGGCGAACCGCGCCCGCTGCCGTTCCGCCGCCGGGGTCATCCCCGCTGCGTGCAGAAGATCGCGGTGCCGGGGAAGAGCTTGCCGCGCAACGGGCTCCACTGCCCCCAGGTGCGGGTGTGACCCTCCGGCCAGGCGGGCTCGATGAGATCCGTGAGCGCGAAACCGGCGTCGGCGAGCGCGCGGACGTAGTCGCCGAGGGTGCGGTGGTACTCGACGTACGTCGCGACACCCTCTTCGTCGACCTCGACGTACGGCGTGCGGTCGAAGTACGGCTGGGTGACCGTGAGGCCCTGCGGTCCGGGATCGTCGGGGAAGATCCACCGCATCGGATGGGTCACCGAGAACACCCAGCGGGCACCCGGCCTGAGCACCCGGCGCACTTCGGCGAACACGACGTCCACCGACGCCACGAACGGCACCGCGCCGAAAGCCGAGCAGGCGGCGTCGAAGCTGGCGTCGGCGAACGGGAGCGACTCCGCCGTCGCCTGCACGAGCGGGACGGGCGTGCCGGTCCGCTCGTTGCCCTCCCTCGCGTGCCGCAGCATGCCCGCCGACAGATCGGTCGCCACCGCCTCGGCGCCCTGCGCGGCGAGCCAGCGCGAGCAGGCCGCCTGCCCGCAGCCGACTTCGAGGATCCGCTTGCCGGCCACTTCACCCAGAAGCGCGACATCGGCTTCGCGGACGCCCTCCGGGCACCAGACGAAGTCCGCGTCGCCGAGGAACCCGCCGTGCGTCGCCTGGTAGTCGTCGGCGTCGGCGTCCCACCACGCCAGGTTCGCGGCGGTCGCTTCCGGCGCCGAGACCGCCCGGTAGGCGACCCCCGCGGTGCCGAGCCGCTCCTCGGCCTGTGCGTGCCGATCGGGCTCGGTGACGGACTGCTGGCTCAAACCGATATCCTTTCCCCAGGTCAGGGCTTCGCGGCACAGCTTATCCGCCCGTCGTGATCGTGGGGGCGACCCTGATTGTGCCGTGTACAGGGGGCCGCGTAGGATATCTGTTAGCGCAGTGGGTTCGCGCTACTCTTTCCCCCGGTTCGCTCAGCGTCCGGGTCAGGGGGTCGCGTACCGGATGCGGTGATGCTCGCGGTCGTTCCCTGTGGACGTTTGCTTTTGCGGTCGCCTCATGTCGGAAGCCCATGGTGCCCTAACTGCAAACCCACTACTTCCCATCCACCGGAGCAACCCGCCTAATGACGACCGACACCGCCACCGCCCCGACCGCCCCCGCCGGGCCCCAGCAAGTCGCTATCAACGACATCGGGTCGGAGGAAGACTTCCTCGCTGCGATCGACAAGACGATCAAGTACTTCAACGATGGCGACATCGTCGAAGGAACCATCGTCAAGGTCGACCGTGACGAGGTCCTGCTCGACATCGGCTACAAGACCGAGGGTGTCATCCCCTCGCGCGAGCTCTCCATCAAGCACGATGTCGACCCGGCTGAGGTTGTCACCGTCGGCGATGAGGTCGAAGCCCTGGTTCTCCAGAAGGAGGACAAGGAAGGCCGTCTGATCCTGTCCAAGAAGCGCGCGCAGTACGAGCGCGCCTGGGGCACGATCGAGGAGCTCAAGGAGAAGGACGAGCCCGTCAAGGGCACCGTCATCGAGGTCGTCAAGGGCGGCCTCATCCTGGACATCGGCCTGCGCGGCTTCCTGCCCGCGTCGCTGGTCGAGATGCGCCGCGTGCGCGACCTGCAGCCGTACGTCGGCCGCGAGCTCGAGGCGAAGATCATCGAGCTGGACAAGAACCGCAACAACGTGGTCCTGTCCCGCCGCGCCTACCTGGAGCAGACCCAGTCCGAGGTGCGCAGCGAGTTCCTCAACGCGCTCGCCAAGGGCCAGGTCCGCAAGGGCGTCGTGTCGTCCATCGTCAACTTCGGTGCCTTCGTGGACCTGGGTGGCGTCGACGGCCTGGTGCACGTCTCCGAGCTGTCCTGGAAGCACATCGACCACCCGTCCGAGGTCGTCGAGGTCGGCCAGGAGGTCACGGTCGAGGTTCTGGACGTCGACATGGACCGCGAGCGCGTCTCGCTGTCGCTGAAGGCGACCCAGGAAGACCCGTGGCGTCAGTTCGCCCGCACCCACGCGATCGGCCAGATCGTGCCGGGCAAGGTCACCAAGCTCGTCCCGTTCGGTGCGTTCGTGCGCGTCGAGGAGGGCATCGAGGGCCTGGTGCACATCTCCGAGCTGGCCGAGCGCCACGTGGAGATCCCGGAGCAGGTCGTCCAGGTCAACGGCGACGTGATGGTCAAGGTCATCGACATCGACCTCGAGCGTCGTCGCATCTCGCTGTCGCTGAAGCAGGCGAACGAGGGCGTCACGCCGGAGACCGAGTTCGACCCCACTCAGTACGGCATGGCCGCCGAGTACGACGCCGAGGGCAACTACATCTACCCCGAAGGCTTCGACCCGGACACCCAGGAGTGGCAGGAAGGCTTCGACAAGCAGCGTGAGGAGTGGGAGCGTCAGTACGCCGAGGCTCACACCCGCTACGAGGCTCACATGAAGCAGGTCCAGAAGGCCGCCGAGGCCGACGCGGAAGCCGCGGCCGACGCCGCGACCGGTGTCACCTCCGGCGACTCGGGCGAGCAGAGCTACACCTCCGCTCCGGCCGAGGCCAAGAGCGGTGGCACGCTCGCCAGCGACGAGCAGCTCGCGGCTCTCCGCGAGAAGCTGTCGGGCGGCGCGTGATCCAGGCGCTCAGCCAGTAGCTGACAGACAGCGGCCCCGGTCCACACGGACCGGGGCCGCTGTCTTTGCCGCGTTTAGTCCTCTGAATGCGGTCCTTGCACGCGCAACTACCGCATTCAGAGGACTGAATGCGGTAGGGGAGAGAGCGAGGTCAGGAGGTGGCGGTCCGGACGGACGGCACCCAGACGCGTTCGAGCGCCGCGGCGCGGGCCTTGCGGCGGAGGCCGGCGAAGCTGTGCTTGGCCGGAACCAGGAGCGCGCTCAACCACGTGCGACGGTATTCGGCGAGGGCCTCGGCCACGGGACGATGGAGGACACAGTGCACCAGGCCCGGCGTACCGAGCCGGTGCCTTCCGACGTGCTTGCCGTCTGCCATCTTTCCTCCGTGTGGGCTACCTTCGCCGCGCACGGTACGCAATCAGGCTCCCGATACGGCGTAACCGCCCGGCGTGTCACCCATAAAGGTCGTGTAACGCGTCACTATGAACTTGCCTTTTGCATCCTTCTGTGCCGGATGCGTACATCTCGTGACCCTGCGCGGTCGGCCCGGTTCGCGCCACTAGGCTGATCGACATGCTGCGTGTGGGCCTGACCGGCGGGATCGGCGCCGGAAAATCGACGGTGGCGAACCGGCTTTCCGAGCACGGCGCCGTCCTCATCGACTCCGACAAGATCGCCAGGGAGGTCGTCGAACCGGGGACGCCGGGCCTCGCCGAGCTCGTCGAGGCCTTCGGGGAAGACATCCTGGCCTCCGACGGCGCGCTCGACCGGGCCGCGCTCGCCGCGAAGGCGTTCGCCGACGAGGACTCGCGCAAGCGGCTGAACTCGATCGTCCATCCGAGGGTCGGCGCCAGGACGGCCGAGCTGATGGCGGCCGCCGCGCCGGACGCGATCGTCGTCCACGACATCCCGCTGCTGGTCGAGGGCGGGCTGGCGCCGATGTACCACCTCGTCGTCATGGTCGACGCGCCGGAGGAGGTCCGGGTCCGCCGCCTGGTCGAGGCACGGGGAATGGCGGAAACGGACGCGCGAGCCAGGATCAAGGCGCAGGCCACGACCGATCAGCGCCGGGCGGTGGCCGACGTGTGGTTCGACAACAGCGGAGCGCCCGACATCGTGCTCGCCGAGGTCGACGCGCTGTGGGCGGACCGGCTGACCCCGTTCGAGGCGAATGTGCGGCTCCGCAAGCCGCGCGCGCCGATGTCGCCGAAGATCGCGCCGTACGACGAGACGTGGCCGGCGCAGGCCGAGCGGGCGCTCGCGCGGATCCGCGTGGTGGTGGGCGACAAGGCCGTGCGGGTCGATCACATCGGTTCGACGTCCGTGCCGGGCCTGCCCGCCAAGGACATCCTCGACCTCCAGCTGACGGTGTCCACTTTGGACAAGGCCGACGAGCTGGCGGACGCGCTCTCCGACGCGGGGTTCCCGCGGGCGGACGGGGAGTGGTACGACGACGCGCACGGTGAAGAGGGCACCTGGCCCAAGCGGTTCCACTTCGGCGGCGACCCCCGGCGTCCGGTCAACCTGCACGTCCGCTCGCAGGAGACCCCGGCCTGGCGGCTCGCGCTGCTGTTCCCGGAATGGCTGCGACGGAACCCCGGCGAACGCGACACCTATGCGGCGGTCAAGAACGCCATGGCCGCGAAGCACGCCGGCGACGGGACTGTCGAGCGATACACCGACGAGAAGCAGGTCTGGGTCGACGCCGCCTTCACCCGCGCCGACGCCTGGGCGGAATCGGCCGGCTGGACTCCGTAAGCCTCAGGTCATACTCGGAATTCCCTCAACCCCGGCCACGCCGTCGCCCAGGTTTCGGTATGGCCGGTGACCAGCCAGATCGGCATCCCGCGGCTCACGTTGCGGACACCGGCCGCGTTGTCCACGCGCGCGACGATCCGGGCGTCGGTGAAGGACCGGAGCAGCCGCGCGGGATCCGGACCGACGAACAGGACGCTGTCCGCGGTCTCGGGTGGATGCCCGAAGTACCAGAACCCGCGGCTCGGGCTGTACACGGCGGGCAGCCCATGGTCGGCGCCGTACCGGTCCAGCGCTCCGGCCTGCCAGTAGCCGGCCGTGACGAGGGTGGTGCTTGCCCGCTGCTCCGGCGGGAGCCGGTGATAGGCGTCGGCGACCGAACGGGCGAGGTCCGGCCAGCCGATCTCCTCCAGCGCGTACGCCGGACGCGGTACATCGCGGCCCTCCGCGAGCCAGGCGGCGGGCCACACGGGCAACGCGTACGGGAGGGTGTACAGCGCGGAAAGCAGGAACACCGGCCAGGTCGGGATCCAGCGGAACCACAGCGATGGCTTCAACTGTCCGAAGTGGACTGCCGCACCGGCCCACAGGACACCGAACATGCCCGCCGCGTAGTAGTACCGGCCGTTGGACAGGATGAACAGCGCGATCACGCCGACGGTCGTCCAGCCGAGGAACCGGTAGGCGCGCAGCCTAGGCGAGAACGACAGGACCCAGAGTCCGTAAAGGACACCGACGACACCGATGCCGAGCCCGGCCCCGGTCAGCAGGGCGGGCAGGAACCCGGCGCGCCCGCTCCAGCCTCCGGTGGTCTCGTGGGCGATGACGTCGCCCATCTCCAGCTGCGGCCAGCCGTTCGCGGCCTGCCACCAGAGCGTCGGCACCATCGACACCGCGGCGATCGCCGCACCGGCCCAGAGTTTGGGCCTGCGCAAGAGATCCCGGGGCCCGAAGAGCAGGATCGCGATCCCGGCGGCGACCCAGAACGTCGCGATGAGGAGTTTGACGTTCAGTGCGACGGCGGTCGCCACGCCCAGCCACAGCAGTAGGTTGTCGTCACGCGTCCGTATCCACCGGACGAGCAGCCACGCGATGAGCGCCCACAACGCCGGATCGATCGTCGAAGTGGCCAGGTAGTGCCCGCTGCCGAGGAACTGCCCGCAGATCGCGTACGCGGCGGCGGCGCGGGTCTGCGCACGGCGGTCCCCGCCCATCTCGTAGGCGATGAGCCCGGTGAACACGACACCGGCGGCCGTCGCGAGGACGGCGGGCAGACGGAACACGAAGACGTTGCCCGGCGCGAGCGTGTCCATCGCCAGCGCCAGGAAGGGGAGCACCGGCGGCTGATCCGCGTAACCCCAGGCCAGCCGCTTGCCCGCGGAAAGGAAGTACAGCTCGTCGCCGAAGTAGCCGTAGCGCCACGCCGTCGCCATCAGCACCGCCGCGGCCGCGGCGGCGAGCAGTCCCACCGGGAGCCGGGCGAACGCCGCACTGGACGCGGTCGGTGTTTCGGCCGCGTGGGCGGCTTCCATCCATTCCTCGCAGATCCCTCGGGTGCCGGTCCTCTCGCACCTTACGTGCCACCGGCCTGGCGCGTCGGTCGTGAGAGGACCGGTGAGGCATCAGAAGCCCCAGTCCGTGAGCTTCGGCCATACCGTGTCCCAAGTCCCGTTCCGGCCGGTGGCCAGCCAGATCTTCATGCCCTGACTCGTGTTCGCGACCCCGGCCCGGTTGTCGAGCGCGCCGATCTCCTGGATCCGCGTGAAGTGCGGCACAAGTCCCGAAGGGTCGTTCCCGACGAACAGGACGTCCCGGGCCGATTCCGGCGGCCTCGGCAGCGTCGCGTAGCCGCGGTTGGGACTCGACGGCGACGGGAGCCCCAGCTCCGGTCCATAGTGGTCGATCGCGCTCGCCTGCCAGTACTTCGCCGCGATGACGCCGGTACGGGACGGATCGGGCACGGTCCGGTACGCCCGGGCCACCGACTCCGTGATCTCCCGCCAGCCGATCTCCTCCACGGCGAAGACCGGCCGGGCCCACTCCGGCGCACTCGCCAGCTCAGCCCTCGGGAGGACCGGGAGCGATTGCGGGATCGCGACCACCGCGGCCACGACGTACACCGGCCAAGCCACGATCCAACGCCAGTACTTCGACGCCTGACCCGCTTCGATCTCCACAGCCGCGGCCGCGAACAGCGGGGCGAACATCCCCGCCGCGTAGTAGTAGCGCCCGTTCGCGAGCACGAACAGGGCGAGGACGCCGAGCGCGGTCCAGCCGAGGAAACGATACGGGCGCAGGCGTTCGGACCGCAGCAGCCGCCACAGGCCGTAGCCGACCAGGATCATCCCCACCGGCACTCCGGCGCTGATCACCAGTGTCGGGACGAACGTGGCCCGTCCGCCCCAGCCCGCCGAGACCTCTTGGGAGATCGCCGCGCCCATGGTCAGTTGCGGCCAGCCGTTCGCCGCCTGCCAGACGAGCGTGGGCGCGATCATCGCGGCGGCGATCAGCGCGCCGAGCCACAGCGCCGGACGGCGGACGAGGTCGCGGGGCCCGGACAGCGCCGCGGCGATCAGCGCGACCAGCCAGAAGCCGCCGATGAGGAACTTCGTGTTCAGCGCGAAGCCGGTGACCACTCCGCTCCAGAGCAGAAGCCCGTCCTCGCGCGTCCTCACCCAGCGCACGAGCAGCCAGACCAGCAGTGTCCACAAGAACGGGTCGATCGTGCTGGTCGCCAGGTAGTGCCCGCTGCCCAGCATCTGGAGGGAAACCGCGAAGGTCGCCGCCGCGACGGTCTGCGCTTTGCGGCCGCCGCCCAGTTCCCTGGCGACGAGCGCCGTCAGCACGACCCCGGCGACCATCGCCAGCATCGCCGGGATCCGTAGGACGAACGGCGAATCGGCGCCGAATCCGTCCATCAGCCGGGCCAGTAGCGGCAACAGCGGCGGCTGGTCGGCATACCCCCAGTCCAGATGCCGACCGGCCGCCAGGAAGTACAACTCGTCGCCGAAGTAGCCATAGCGACCCGCCGTCGCCGCGAGAACCGCCCCCATCGCGCCGGCGATCGCCAGCACCGGTGCCCTCGCGAACGGCGCGGTCTTCGTGCGTTCTCGGAGCCCCTCGGTCTCGATGACCACGGGTATCCGCCCCCTCTCGATCGGTTACGCCGTGATCGAGAGTCCCGCAATGGCGCCCCTCCCGGTATCCATCGGCCGGTCGGGATCCGCGCGCCCAAGGGATGAGCGAAGATCAGCCGAACGATGGATGGCGGTGGCTCAGTGCCGTCTCCAGCCGAGCGTGATGTCCTTTGTGGACAGCCATCCGCGCAGGTCGTGGCCGTGAGTGGCCAGTCCGTCGACGGTCGTGTGGCTGATGCCGAGCGCGCGTTCGCCGTCGGCTGGGGAAAGCAGCCCGGCGGTGACCGCGGCGAGGAGTTCGTCGGTGTCGATCACCTGGACGGACTTCTTGTCCCGCAGCACGAGATCGAGATAGAGGTCGGTGGCCACCCAGACGCCGTCCTCGCGCCGGATGTCGACGACGTCGAGGTAGAAGTCCTGATCGCGTTCGTGGCCGGGGTTGAACCAGAAGTCGGTGATCCGCAGGCCGAGATCGGGCAGCAGCCATGACTCGATGTAGTGGAACTGCGTCCGTCCCGGGGTCGGCCGCGCCATGTAGAGGCCGAAGGGTTCTTCGCGGTATTCGTCGACGTCCCTCACGAAGCCCTTGGGATCGGTGTTGGTCTTCGCGGCCGGGTCGAAGTACTCGACCTTCGGCGGATGCAGCGCGGTCATCCGCCCATCTTGGAAGGCGCCGACGCCCGCGAACACCGCCCAACCGGGTGGACGATCACGGTTTCGCGGTTCCGGGGGAGCGGAGCCGGCCGGCCGGATAAGGTGCGCTGGTTGCGCCGTAGGGGTGAGTGGGAGTCGACGTATGTTCGGGATCATCAGGCCGTGCCGCCACCGGCTTTCCGCCGGTCTGCACGCGGAGTGGCTCGCCCATCTCTGCGGGCTGTGCCTCGCACTGCGCGACGAACACGGACATCTCGCCCGAATGGTGACGAACTACGACGGCTTGATCATCTCGGCGCTCGTCGAAGCCCAGTCGCCGCGCGCGGAGGGGCGGCGCGAAGCCGGCCCCTGCCCGCTTCGGGCGATGAAGGGAACGTCGGTCGCGAAGGGCGGCGGTGCCCAGCTCGCGGCGGCGGTCTCCCTGGTGCTGGCGTCGGCCAAGATCAGTGACCACGTCGAGGACCGTGACGGCGCCTTCGCGCGGCGTTCCGTCGCTCTCGCCGCGAAGCGGGTCGCGACACGTTGGGCGGATCAGGGGAGCCGCACGGGCGTCCGGATCGGCTTCGACACGGCGGTCCTGACCGAGGCCGTCGACCGGCAGGGCGAGATCGAGCGCGCCCTCCACCTGGGTGATTCGGCCGTGCTCGCCACCGAACCGGCCGAACTGGCGACGGCGGCCGCGTTCGCGCACACCGCGGTCATCGCGGGCCGTCCGGAGAACGCCGCGCCGCTGGCCGAGGCCGGGCGCCTGTTCGGCAGGGCGGCTCACCTGCTCGACGCCGTCGAGGACCTCGCCGAGGACGAGGCCGCCGGCGCGTGGAACCCGCTGACGGCCACCGGCACCGGCCTCGCCGAGGCGCGACGGCTGTGCGACGACGCCGTGCTCGGTGTCGAACTCGCCCTTCGCGAAGTGCGGTTCGAGCAGCCGAAGCTGATTCACGCGCTCCTTGTGCACGAACTGCGGCAGGCGGTGCGACGTTCCTTCGGGCACCATCTCAGCGGTCACGGGCACGGTCCCCAGCAGCCGCCGCCGGGCTGGATCGGGCCCGGACCCCGGCCGCAACAGCATCCCCACCAGCCGTATCAGCAACAGCCCTATCCTCAGCCGCCCTACCCGCCGGGCGGACACCAGGCGCCGCCTCCGGGGCCTGTCCCGCCGCAGGGCGCTCCCGGTGGCGGTGGCCCGCCGCAGGAGCCGCCGAAGAAGAAGCGGAAGCACGGCGGCCCGCCGACCGACGGCCAGGGCGGCTGCTGCTGGACGCCGAAGTTCCGGGTGCCCGCCCAGCCGCGAGGGTTCTTCTTCGGCTGCGCGGTGGCGACCTACATGTGCTGTTCGTGCCAGGTCTGCTGCCGGGACCCGTTCCCCGGGGCGTGGAGCGGGAAGCCGCACGAGGCCTGGTGCAACAACTGTGACGGTTGTGACTGCTGCAACTGCTGTGACTGCTCGTGCTGAGCTGACCAGGGGATCGAAGAAACTGTCGGACCCAGCGCCTACTCTGGTTCCCGTGGCTTTCGCAACCGAACACCCCGTGCTCGCCCAGTCGGACTTCCGCCCCGTCACGGACATCCCCCGGACCGGCGGCCGGTTCGAGGTGGTCAGCGAATACAAACCCGCCGGTGACCAGCCGGCGGCCATCGACGAGCTCGAACGCCGGATCAAGGCGGGCGAAAAGGACGTCGTGCTGCTCGGCGCCACGGGTACCGGCAAGTCGGCGACGACGGCTTGGCTGATCGAGCGCGTCCAGCGCCCGACGCTGGTGATGGCGCCGAACAAGACGCTCGCCGCGCAGCTGGCGAACGAGCTGAGGGAGCTGTTCCCGCACAACGCGGTCGAATACTTCGTCAGTTACTACGACTACTACCAGCCCGAGGCGTACATCGCGCAGACGGACACCTACATCGAGAAGGACTCGTCGATCAACGACGACGTCGAGCGGCTGCGGCACTCGGCGACGATGAACCTGCTGTCCCGGCGTGACGTCATCGTGGTCGCGAGTGTCTCGTGCATCTACGGCCTCGGCACCCCGCAGTCGTACCTCGACCGGTCGACGAAGCTGAAGGTCGGCGAACAGCTCGACCGCGACGTCTTCCTCCGCGCGCTGGTGGACGTGCAGTACACCCGCAACGACATCGCCTTCGCGCGCGGCACCTTCCGCGCCCGCGGCGACACGGTCGAGATCATCCCGGCGTACGAAGAGCTGGCGATCCGTGTCGAGTTCTTCGGCGACGAGATCGAAAAGCTCTACTACCTGCACCCGCTCACCGGCGACATCGTGAAAGAGGTCGACGAGGTCCGCATCTTCCCGGCCACGCACTACGTCGCGGGCCCGGAGCGGATGGAGAAGGCCATCCGCGGTATCGAGGCCGAGCTGGAGGAGCGGCTGGCCGAGCTGGAGAAGCAGGGCAAGCTGCTCGAGGCGCAGCGGCTGCGGATGCGCACCGCCTACGACATCGAGATGATGCGCCAGGTCGGGTTCTGCTCCGGTATCGAGAACTACTCGCGGCATATCGACGGCCGGTCCGCCGGCTCCGCGCCCGCCACGCTCATCGACTACTTCCCGGACGACTTCCTGCTGGTCATCGACGAGTCGCACCAGACGGTCCCGCAGATCGGCGGCATGTTCGAAGGCGACATGTCGCGGAAGCGGAACCTGGTCGACTTCGGCTTCCGGCTGCCCAGCGCGGTCGACAACCGGCCGCTGACCTGGGAGGAGTTCAGCGACCGGATCGGGCAGACGGTGTACCTGTCGGCGACGCCGGGGCCGTACGAGATGGGGCAGGCCGGCGGCGAGTTCGTCGAGCAGGTCATCCGGCCCACCGGTCTGGTCGACCCGAAGGTCGTCGTGAAGCCCACCGAGGGCCAGATCGACGACCTGGTGCACGAGATCCGCGAGCGGGCCGAGAAGGACGAGCGTGTCCTGGTCACCACGCTCACCAAGAAGATGGCCGAGGACCTCACCGACTACCTGCTGGAGCTGGGTATCCGGGTGCGGTACCTGCACTCCGAGGTGGACACGCTGCGCCGGGTCGAGCTGCTGCGGCAGCTGCGCGCGGGCGATTTCGACGTGCTGGTCGGCATCAACCTGCTCCGTGAGGGCCTCGACCTGCCCGAGGTGTCGCTGGTCGCGATCCTCGACGCGGACAAGGAGGGCTTCCTCCGCAGTGGCACGTCGCTGATCCAGACGATCGGCCGCGCGGCGCGAAACGTGTCGGGCGAGGTGCACATGTACGCGGACAAGATCACCGACTCGATGCAGCACGCCATCGACGAAACCGATCGCCGCCGCGCCAAGCAGGTCGCCTACAACGAGGAACGCGGTGTCGACCCGCAGCCGCTGCGGAAGAAGATCGCCGACATCTTGGACCGCGTCTACAGCGAGGCCGAGGACACGGAGTCGGTCGCCGTCGGTGGTTCGGGCCGGAACTCCTCGCGTGGCAAGAAGCCCGAGCAGGGCGACCGCGTACGCAGCTCCGGGATGCTGGCGGACAAGGACGTCGCCGGGATGCCGCGCGCCGAACTGGCCGACCTCATCCAGCAGATGACCGACCAGATGATGCAGGCCGCGCGCGACCTGCAGTTCGAACTGGCGGCCCGGCTGCGTGACGAGGTCTCGGATCTCAAGAAGGAGCTCCGGGGAATGGACGCGGCCGGCATCAAGTAATGCCGCGTTTCGTCCGGTGGTCGACCCGCTCGCCTGACCCTTGGGTCTCGTGAGTGGTAAGGACGGTTCTAACCGTCCTTACCACTCACGAGGGTGGGTCAGAGGCGACGGCGTTCCAGCATGGTCAGGTCGGCGTCGAAGTCCGGGAACCCGGCGGGCGCCGAACGCGTGCTGACGCCCGGCGAAACGGGCGGCAGACCGGCCCAGCGCCGCACGGTGTTCGTCGCTTCGGCGGCCTGCTCCGCGGGAAGCTGCGAGATCCGGGCGCCGTGATTCCCGCCCGGCACCGTGTAGCTGTAGGAGTCCTTCGTGCCGAAGCCGAGCTTGAACGGCTCGGCACCCCACGGGTCGTTCCCGCCGTAGACGAACATCAGCCGCTTCCCCCGCGACTTCACCCAGAAGTCGATGTCCGGCATCGCCAGATGGTCGAACCGCGGGATGTCGACCGACTTCGGCACGAACGTCCGCGACACGTTGGAGCCCGGGTAGCGCAGCAGGTCCCGGAGATAGCCCTCGTAGGACTCGGGGGCGCCGAGCTGATAGGCCGCCTGGAAGTAGTACGGGACGTAGACCTCGAGGTTCTGGTCGGAGTAGGTGTTGAGGCTCTCGACGCGTTCGAACCAGGCGTAGACCTCGGCCGCCGGGGCACCCGCCTTCGGGATCGTCGCGCAGTCCGACTGCCTCTGGTACTGCCAGAAGGCGAAGTACGAGTCGATCACCGAGATCTCCAGCGACACATCGGCCGAGCCGACGGTCTTGAACGTGTAACCGTTCTTGGCCGCGTCGGCGGCGGCGAGCGCCGCGAACTCGGAGCGCCGGGTCAGCACGTCACGCTGGATCGCCTTCAGCGCCGAACGGCAGGCCGGATCGTTGCCGACGTTCGCCAGGAAGGCGTTGTAGCGATCGTGCGAGTTGATGACGTCGTTGGGCGCGACGTACGGGATCGTCGCGTCGACGTCGTCCGGGAAAAACCTACGGAAGTAGGTCGCCGTCATGCCGCCCTTGCTGCCGCCGGTCGCGAGCCATTTGCCCGGATAGATCCGCTTGAACGCCTCGACGGCGCGGTGCTGATCGGCGGCGGCCTGCCAGATCGTCAGCTGCTTGCCCCAGTCCGGCCGCTCGGGCCGCGAGGGGGTGAAGAAGCGGTATTCCATCGACAGCTGGTTGCCGTCGACGAGCTGTGTCGGCTCCGAGCGGTTGGGCGATTGGGACACGTTGTACCCGCTCGTGTACACCACGGTCGGTGAGCGGAATTCCTTGTGCAGCAACGTGAAACGCTGCTGGAAGGTGCCGCCGTCCGGCCTGCGGTGATCGACGGGCTGGGTGTAGGTGAGTTTGAAGAACCGGTATCCGGTCGGCGCCGGGTTCTCGGAGACGACGGTCAGCCCGGGGATCCGCCCGAGCGCCTCCTTGATGTCGTCGGGTGCCGCCTGCGCGGCCGGGGCAAGCCCGGCCAGTGCGAGAACGGTGGTCGCCAGAACCGACCACGCGGCCGTGAGCTTCCGCATCCATGCCCTCCCCATCGGGACCTGTTGAGCGGTCGGATACTCACAGAGTCACCGCCGGTGGGCAATCGCCTATCCGGTCGAGCCGCGCAGCACCTTGTCGACGTAGGCCTTGATGGCCGCGCGGGCTTCGGGGGAGCTCCACAGGTCGAGGACGTGGGCGTCGTCGCCGGTGCGGTGTTCGGCGATCCGCTCGTGGAACGGCCGGTGCAGCTGCGCCTTCGTGTGCGCGTACGTGGCGGCGGGAACCTCGGCGAGTTTCCGGGCCACCTCCACCGCCCGCTCGACGACGTTCCCCGGCGCGATCACCTCGTGCACCAAGCCGAGCCGGAGCGCGTCCGCCGGAAGATGGGTCTCACCGAGGAACGCGAGTTCGGCGAGGATGTCGGCGCCGAACCCGGACCGCAGGATCTCCAACGCCGCCAACGGGAACGGCACGCCGACGAGCAGTTCGGTGACCCCGATCCGGCCGGGGCCGTCGGCGAGGACCCGGCGGTCGCAGGCGGCGGCGAGCACCGCCCCGCCGGCGATCGCGTGTCCGTTGACGGCCGCGACCACCGGACCGGGGAAACCGAACACCGAGAGGAACGCGTCCGACAGCGCGGGCAGGAAGTCCTCGAGATAACCCGTGCCGCCGTCGTGCACCCGCCGCAGGTCGACGCCCGCGGAGAAGATGCCGCCGATACCGGTCAGGACGACACCGCGATAGCCGCCCAGCTGCACGTCTTCGAGCCGGACGACGAGTTCCTGGCAGAACTCGGTGTCGAGGGTGTTCGCCTTGCCGTGCTGCAGGGTGACGACGGCTATCCCGCCTTCGTCGTCCACGCGGATCGAGGAGGTGGCCATGGGCCGACCGTACCCGAGCCCGCGCGGATCTACAGTGGACCGCTAGTCCCTCAGCCGCACGGTGACCGTCGGGCTGAAGGACCGTTTGCGGTTCCAGCCGGTCTCGGCGCCGATGCTGAGCTGGATGGCGCGGTCGGCGGGCGCCCAGTAGCCGGTGCGCACGAAGTAGGCGTCCATCGAGCACAGCCTGCTGCAGGACTTGCGGTTGCAGATGGTCTCCCAGCCCCACTGCCTGCCGCTCTCCTCGACGCCGTTGCGCCGGACGAACAGATGCGGGTTGCCGATCTCACGGCAGTAGGTGCTGCCCTCGGAGATGTAGAGGACCCCGTCGATCTTGTAGAACCGATTGTTGTCGAGAAGCGTCACCTGGCCCGAGACGGCGAATCCGACCCGGCCGCCCTTGCCGGCGCTCATGGTCCAATCAAGAGAGAATTCTTGGACCGGGGTCTCGACTGACTGGGTCATGGTGACGTCCCCGCTTTCTTCTCGCGTCGGCACCTTATTCACTGAAGATAAGGATTACCCGGAGGTCTCCGAAGGTGAATGCGAGCTTTTCACCCAATGAGTCGATGATCGGAAAACAGATGTTCTCATGCGCATGAAACACCGGTTACCGGCGCTAATGGGTGAAGGTCGCCACGGCCAGTGAAAACCGGGGCCCACCAGGGAAGAGGATTTCGTCTTCCCGGTGGACCCCGGTCGTTTATCCAGTGCGGAAACGCTCTCAGCTGGTGATGTCCTTCGTCGCGAACCGGCGGCCGGCGAGGAGGAAGAACACCGTGCCGTACAACGCCGCCGACAACATGCCGTTGGCCATGTTCGTCCAGTCGATGTCGGTCGAGATCAGATCCATCCACGAGAACGCGAAATGCGTCGGCAGATAGTCCCGCAGCCCTTCGAGCGCGGTGATCTGGTCGAGGATCTGCGAGACGATCGCGACGATCACCGCGCCGCCGACGGCGCCCAGCGGGGCGTCGGTGGCGACCGAGAGCAGCATCGCCAGTCCGGCCACCCACGCCAGCTGCAGGATGATGTAGATCGTCGCCAGCCCCATCGCGATGAGACTGTCGCCGAACGACACCGCGTCCCCGGTCGGGCTGATCGCGTCGCCGGCGCCGTACCAGATGACGCCGACCACCAGCGACACCAGCGGCAACAGGATCAGCGCGACCGCCGAGAGGATGCCGGAGACGATCGCCTTCTGCCGCAGCACCCGATGCCGGGGGACCGGCATCGCGAGCAGGTATTTCAGGCTCGACCAAGACGCCTCGCTCGCGATCGTGTCGCCGTAGAACAACGCCACGATCATCGGCAGCAGGAACGTCCCGGACACGAACAGCGCGAGCACCACGAAGTTCGGCGCGCTCGCGGTGGCGAGGTCGACGAAGCCGCCGCTGCGGCGGTTCGGGTTGGCCTGCCCGATCTCGAACGCGATCACCAGGATGAACGGCAGCAGTGCCACGAATCCCAGCATCAGCTGGGTTCGCCGCCGTTTGAGCTGCCGCTTCAGTTCGACGCCCAGCTTCAGCGTCCGGTCGGCGCGGTATCCCGCCACCGCCCCGTCCGGGCCGACCTCGGTCGGTTCGTGCGACGCGACCTCGGTCAGCTCCAGCAGCGCCGCCGGATCGGTGTGCACGCCGTGATCCGCCCGGGTCGCCGGGCCGGAACCATTGGTCTTACTCACCCTTCGAGTCCTCTCCGACCAGCTGCAGGAACGCGTCTTCCAGCCGCCGCCGCGGCCCGGCCTGCTCGACCGCGACCCCGGCCCGCACCAGGACGGCGACCGCCTCGGCGCGCGCGAGACCGTCGAGATCCGCGTGGACCAGTTCCCCGTCGACGTCGACGCCGGAAACGCCACCGACCTTTCGTAGCGCTTCGGCCGCTTCGGCGGGCTTGTCGACGCGGAACGTCGCTTCGCCACTGGACGCGGCCAGTTCGCCGACCTCACCCGAAGCGACCAGCATGCCGCGGTGCATCACGACCACGTGCGTACAGGTCTGCTCGACCTCGGCCAGCAGGTGGCTCGAGACCACCACGGTGCGCCCGGTCGCCGCGTAGCGCTGGAGCACCTCGCGCATCTGGTGGATCTGTGGCGGGTCGAGCCCGTTGGTCGGCTCGTCGAGCACCATGAGCTCCGGCAGGCCGAGCATCGCCTGCGCGATCGCGAGCCGCTGCCGCATGCCCTGGCTGTAGGTGCGGACCCGCCGGTTCACCGCGTCGCCGAGCCCGGCGATCTCCAAAGCTTCGGCGAAATGCGCCTTGTCCTTCGGGCGGCCCGTGCTCGCCCAGTACAGCTCCAGGTTCTCCTTGCCGGACAGGTGCGGCAGGAAACCCGAACCCTCCACAAAGGACCCGATCCGGGACAGCACCGGCGCGCCGGGCGCGATCAAATGGCCGAACACGCGGATGGTGCCCGCGGTCGGCGTGATGAGGCCCATCAGCATGCGCAGGGTCGTCGTCTTGCCCGCGCCGTTCGGCCCGAGCAGGCCGAGCACCTGGCCGGGTTCGACCCGGAAGGACAGATCCTTCACCGCGACGAAACCGCCCGCGTAGGCCTTGCGCAGACCTTCGATCACCAGCGGCGTCTTCGCCAGGCTCTCGTCGACGTCGTGGGCGCGGCGGCGGCGGAACGCGGCGATCACCGTGATCGCGATCCCCGCGAGCAGTGTCCCGGCGATCCCGAGCAACTGCGCGATGGGCGCACCCGCGCCGACGGAGTTGCCCGGCACGACCGGGATGGCGAGCCGTCCACCGTCCGCCAGCCCGATGCGGAACACCGCGGGCTCGACCGGCGTCGCGAACGCCTGGTCCGTCGTACCGACGACCAGCCGGAGCGTGTGCCCGGCCTCCAGCGGCCGCACGATGCCCGGCAGGGTCACCGTCACCTCGACCGGGCTGCCGTCGGCGGGCAGGCCGGAGACGCGGAACGGCGCGACGGCGTTGGCCGGAAGCGTGCGGACGCCTTCCGAGTTGACGTCGTAGAGCTTCGCGAACAGGACGGCTTCCTTCTGCGGAGTCCCCGCGGAGGGATCCGCGGAGACCTGGAGCCGGACCGTCGAGGAACCGGCCGCGATCGTCTGCGCGTCGAGCGGCGGCGTCGCGAACTGCGCGGCCTGCCCCGGCGGGTCGAGGCTGAACAGCCCGGAAAGCCGCGACGAGCCCGCCACCGCGCCGTTCAATCCGGGGATCCCGCTCACCGCGGCGGGATTGCCGCCGGCGGGCCGGACGACGGCCTGGGCCGTGCCCGCCAAGGCGAACTGACGTCGTTCGGTGGCGTCGCCGGTCGCGCCCGGATACGCCGGGGCGCTGACGGTCCGGACCGAGGGGGCGCCGTTCGCCCGCAGTGTGCCCTGGATGTCGTAACTGAACCCGGTGCCGGGATCGGTGCCCTGCCCGGTGAGGGAGAACTTGAGGAAGTCGGCGATCTGCGCGCGCAGCTTCTGCCCTGGCTTCCCGCCGTCATGGCCGCCGGTGTACCAGATCGTGCGGACCTTGCCGCCCGCGGCGGAGATCTGCCGGGCGGTCGCGTCGGACTGGTCCAACCCGAACAGCGTGTCGCTTTCCCCTTGCACCAGCAGGGTCGGCACGGTGATCTTGTCCGTCACGGACGCGGGGGAGACCCGGCGGAGCAGGTCGACGGTCTTCTGGCTCGCCTTCCCGGTGGTGGCGAGTTCGGTGTAGGCCTGGCAGACCTCGGCGGTGAACCGTCCACAAGGGTCGGCGGGGCCGGACGGCGGCCGTTGTCCGTTCGGACCACCGAGCGGCAGCGACTGCGCCGCGGCCCCCGCCGCGCCCGTGCCCTGTGCCGCACCGGATTCACTCGTCTCGTCACCCGCTTCGGGTGCGTCGTTGGCGGGGGAGCCGCTCTGCGCCGCGCCGGAACCGGCGGAGAAGAAGATGCCCGCCCACGACTTCTTGAAGACGCCGTCCGCGCTGAACGCGCCGGCGGCCGGGGTGGTGGCGTTCGGCGCGGCCGGGGCTGCGGCGTTCGGGAAGAGGCCCTGCGCGAGATCGTTGTAGGTGATCACCGGCGCGATCGCGTCGACCCGTTTGTCGGTCCCGGCGAGCAACAGGGAGAGCGCGCCGCCGTACGAAGCGCCGGACACGGCCACCTTCGGGTCGCCGTTGTCGTTGAGGACCTCGGGCATCGAGGCGAGAGTGTCGATCAGCTTCCTGGCGTCGGCGACCTCGCGGTCGGGGTCGTTCAGCGCGATCTTCCCGGTGCTGCGGCCGAAACCGCGCGCGGACCAGGTCAGCACGACGAAACCCTTGTCGGCGAGTTCGCGGGCTTCGGTGGCGACGCTGTTCTTGTCGCCGCCGAAACCGTGGGCGAGCAGCACGGCCGGAGCCGGGGTCTGTTCGGGCAGGTACGTGGTCGTGTCGATCTTGACGACCTCGGAAGAGCCCGGGGTTTCGGGCAGATCGAGGGTCTTGTCCTGGGTTCTGACCGCGGACGGCGCGGGTTCGCTGTTCGTCCACACGACGGCCGCGGCGGCCAGGACCACCACGACCGCGGCGAGCGCGGTGAGCTTCGCGCCTCGCGTACGAGGGAGCGGGATTCGGGGCACGGAATGACCGTATTTCACCGAACCTGAGAGTCGCTCCTCCAGCACACAGGGACCACACAAGCGTGATGTGTGGCCACCACCGGAACGGGTAACCCCGCGAGAGAGAAGAGGTGGGTGTGACGGGAGTTACGCCATCATCTTGGTGACAAGGGCAACCTTAACTGGCGTCAGACGTACAGACAGGTCAAACTGGACCAGCTGTGAGGGGAGTATTCCTTCGCGGCGGTGTCGTCAGCACGGTGGCCTTCGCGGGCCCCCGGCACCGTCGGCCGGTTTCGCACCGGCGGAAGAGACCTCCGGTTAGTTGCTGCTGTGCACTATCCGGAGGGTTGGATACATGTCTGTTCCCCTGTGGCTATGGATCGCCACGGTCGGTGGCCTGCTCGCGCTCATCGCGCTGGACCTGGTCATCGTCGATCGCAAGCCGCATGAGGTCACCACCGGCGAAGCCGCCCGGTGGGTCATCTTCTACATCGCCGTGGCCGTCGCGTTCGGCGTCGGTGTCTGGGTGTTCGCCGGCCACGACCCAGGGGTCCAGTTCTTCACCGGGTACATCACCGAGTACTCGCTGAGCGTCGACAACCTGTTCATCTTCATGATCATCATGACGTCGTTCAAGGTGCCCGCGATCCACCAGCACCGGGTGCTGCTGATCGGCATCCTGCTCGCGCTCGCCATGCGCAGCGTGTTCATCGCCGTGGGCGCCGCGCTGATCGCGCAGTTCGTCTGGGTCTTCTTCCTCTTCGGCGCCGTCCTCATCTGGACCGCGGTCAGCATGGTCCGCAACAAGGACGAAGAAGAGGAATACGAGGAGAACGCGCTCACCCGCTGGGTGCGCAAGCTCTTCCCGGTCACCGAGGAGTGGCACGGGCACAAGTCCTTCGTGAAGAAGGACGGCAAGCGCTGGATCACCCCGATGTTCCTGGTGATCGTCGCGATCGGCAGCGCGGACCTGCTGTTCGCCGTCGACTCGATCCCCGCGATCTTCGGTATCACGCAGGAGGCCTTCCTGGTCTTCACCGCCAACGCGTTCGCGCTGATGGGCCTGCGCCAGCTGTACTTCCTGCTCGGTGGCCTGGTCACCAAGCTGGTGTACCTGTCCTACGGTCTCGCGGTGATCCTCGCCTTCATCGGCGCCAAGCTGTTCCTGCACGCGCTGCACGAGTACCACGTCGTCCCGGACTGGCTGGACATCAACAACTGGGTCTCCCTGGGTGTCATCGTCGTGGTCCTGACCGTGACGACGCTGGCCAGCCTCGCGAAGGCGAAGAAGCTGGAAGCCGCTGAGCAGGAGTCTTCAATCAGTAGTTAGAGCTGCTAAGGATCGGGTACCGTCGGGGCCGTGCGTCCCGTTGACATCGAAGCCCTGACGGTCCCCGGCATCCTCGCGCTGCACGGCGACCTGCTGCTCACCGCGGTGAGCAGGCCTGATCTGAAGACGAACAGCTACCGCGGCGGCCTGCGCAAGGTCGATCTCGGCGGTGGCGGGGAAGGGCCCTGGACCCACGGGGCCAAGGACTCCGCCCCCGCCATCTCCCCGGACGGCCGGTGGGTCGCGTTCCTCCGGGCGGGAGAGGGCTCCGGGCGCGTGGCCAAGCCGCAGGTGCACGTGATCCCCGCGGCCGGTGGCGACGCGAAGCGGATCACCGATCTTCCCCTCGGCGCGGGCGCGCCGGTCTGGGCGCCCGACTCCCGCCGCGTCGCCTTCGTCGCCCGCGTGCCGGAGCCGGGCCGCTACGGCACCGAGAACGCGGACGGCGAAACACCGGAGCCGTCCGAAGAAGCGCCGCGGCACATCAAGAACCTCTTCTACCGCGTCGACGACGCGGGTTTCCTCAACGACCGTCCACAGCGTCTGTTCGTCGTGGACGCCGCCGCCGCGCTCGGCGAGGAGGAGCCCGCCGAGCTCACGCCGCTGACCGACGACCGGGCCGACGTCGACCATCCTTCGTGGACGGACGACGGCGAGCACGTCCTGTTCACCGCCCCGCGTGACTGGGCCGCCGAAGACACCGTCCGCTCGGACGTCTACGCGGTGCCCGCGGCCGGCGGCGAACCCCGGCTGCTCGTCCGGTCGCTGGGCACCGCGGACCGGCCGGTCGTCGCGCCGGACGGTTCGATCCTCTTCTACGGCACCGAGTTCTCCGGCCAGGAGGAGATCGCCCGCAACACCGGGCTCTGGCAAGCGTCTTGGCCCGCCGGCGCCGGGCCCTCGTCCCCACGGCGGCTGACCGACGTCGAAACGGTGGACTGCGACAACGCGGCGAGCCCTCCGGTCTCCTTCGGCGACGAGGTCCTCGTCGTGGTCCGCACCCGCGGTGCCGCCGAGCTGCGCGCCGTCCCCTTCGACGCCGAACTGGCCGAGCTGAAGACGTTGCGGCGCCTGGCGGGCGAGCGCACCGCGGTGAAGTCGTTCGCCGTCGACGGCGCGCGGATCGTCGCGGTGATCGGGACGCCCGAAAGCTCCGGCGACGTCGTGCTGCTGTCGGACGGGGAGCCGCGCGTGCTCACCGACTACTCGAAGGCGTTGCGGGACACCGGGATCCTGCCCCTGGAGGAACTGGACACGACCGCTCCCGACGGCTACCCGGTCCACGGCTGGATCGTCCGGCCCGAGGGCGACGGACCGCATCCCGTGGTCCTGATGATCCACGGTGGACCGTTCGCGCCCTACGAATGGAAGGTCTTCGACGAGGCGCAGGTGCTCGCCGCCGCGGGCTACGCCGTCGTTCTGGGGAACCCGCGAGGCTCCGCCGGCTACGGCGAAAGCCACGGGCGCAGCATCGTCCACGGCTTCGGCACCGTGGACGCGGACGATCTGCTGGCCTTGCTGGACAAAGCGCTCGAACTGCCCAACCTGGACGGCGATCGCGTCGGCGTGATGGGCGGCTCGTACGGCGGTTTCATGACCAGCTGGCTCGCCGCGCATCACGGCGGCCGGTTCCGCGCCGCGTGGAGCGAGCGCGCGGTCAACGCCTGGGACTCGTTCGTTGGCAGTTCCGACATCGGCTGGTTCTTCGCCGGGGGGTACGTCGGGGACGACCCCGACGAGCAGCGCAAGCGCAGCCCGCTGACGTACGCGGGGAAGATCGACATCCCGTTCATGGTCGTGCATTCCGAACAGGACTGGCGATGCCCGCTGGAGCAGGCGCAGCGGATGTACGTGGCCTTGCGGCAGAACGGCGTCGCGGCCGAGTTCCTGCTGTTCCCCGGCGAGGGGCACGAACTCACGCGGTCGGGGCTGCCCCGGCACCGGGTGCAGCGGTTCGACGCCGTGCTCGAGTGGTGGGGCCGCCACCTCTGAGTCTCGTGAGTGGCAAGGACGGTTCTAACCGTCCTTGCCACTCACGAGGCCCGAAGATCAGCTGAGCAGTGTGTAGTTCAGCTCTTCGCATACCCGGCCCAGCGGGACGTCGAGCCCCGGATGGTCCAGCGGGAGCAGCACGTCGGGCGCGACCGGCAGCGAGTTCCCGGCAGGCGGGTCCCACAGCGCGAGCGCGGGGCCGCCGGAGTCCATGGACGACCGGTACCAGACCCCGTCGAGGTCGCCGAAGGCGGCGCGGATGGCGCGCGCCCAGGCCTGGGTGATCTTCTTCGGGCCGCTGGAGATCTCCTGCGAGGCACCGACGCGGGTCGGCCACAGGCCGGCGAGGTCGAGAAGCCGCAGCGTGCGGGTCGGCCGGACGACCACCAGCCGCGGGCCGCGGGATTTGCGGTCGACCGTCGACGTGGTCTGGAAGACCTCCGCGATGCTGGTGCGCACGGTGAGCCCGAAGTACAGGACGCCGTTGCCGGGGTCGGTGACCGGGCGACCGCCGCGACCGGGGGTCTGCGGGTCGAAACGGCCGTGCGGGAGCGGGCCGCTGTAGCGGAACGAATTCCACTGCTGGGGGTGGTTGCCGTGCGCGGTGAAGATCCTGACCAGCCTGGTGCCGGGGTGCACCGCCACCACGTCGTTGGTGCGGTGCAGCTCCTTGACCAGGACAGAGCGTGCGGGCGGCAGGGGGAGCCGGGCCATACCTCGGGAGTCGTCCGTCCTTGTCGGGTGATCTTGCTCGTTGGGGTCAGCCTACGGCCTACCCCCGACTGAAATTCCGTCGTCGGGCAAAGATCTCAGAACGGCGACCCCAGCGTGGCCACCAGTCTCGCGACGTGCTCGGGATCGCCGCCGGACAGGAGCCATTGGCGCGGGGTGGCGGGATGCTCGTTGATCACCAGATCGGTCTGCGGGGTGCTCATGAACGCGGCGACGACGAGGGCGGGCTGGTCCTCGGGGACGGCGCGCAGCACGACCTCCAGGCCGGGCAGTACCCCGGAGCCGGCGAACTGCCAGGCGGGCAACCGCCAGCCCTGGTCCTTCCAGCCGGTGAGCCTGCCCTCCTTCAGGCGGTGGCGGATCCGGCTGTCGTCCACGCCCAGCGTTTTCGCCGCCTCCAGCACGCTGAGCGCGGAATCGGCGAGCACGGCGTGCGCGGCGACCGTCCTGGCGCGGAAGTCCGGCTCGGCTTCGCCGCGGGGCGAGAGGTCCAGGCCGACGTCGGTGAGCGCGGCCCGCTGGTCGGCCGAGAAGTAATGCGACGGGTCGGGGTTCGGTGGGGTCAGCCTCCGCGCCGCGTCCTCGACGAGGTTCAGGAACTCGTTGGCGTCGACCTTCAGGCCCGCCTTGGCGAGAACGTTCTCGAGCGCTATCGACATAACGCCTAGGGTAACGCGTCTGTGCGGGTTCGTGCGGTCTCATCTCGATTTCGTGGGTGAATTCACCAGAGATGAACACAGAGCGCACGGAATCAAACACGTGCAGTAGGGAATATCGCCATAGTGTGCCCGGATCGGGCGAGCTTGTCCAGGACTTCGGCTTGACAGGTGGTAAGTGGGAACTTACCTTCCGAAAGGTAAACGATTTCTTCCCACCGCTTCGGAGAACCCGGCTGGTGTGGGGCCGGCTTGGGGGAACAAGGGGGTGGGGCGTTCCTGGGCGGCCGGTGCGAACCGGTCGCCCAGGCACGTCGTCTCCGGTCGTCAGTCGCGCCGTGAGCTCCGGCGCACGATCAGTTTCGCCTGCAACGTGGTCGTCGTGGCCTTGCGCGTGCTGTCGCCGATACGGGCGAGCAGCAGCTCGGCGGCGACCCTGCCCACCTCGTTCGCGGGCTGCGCGACCACCGTCAGCGGCGGATCGATCAGTGTCGTCCACGGCGCGTCGTCGAACGACACGATCCCCACGTCCTGCCCCGATCGCAGGCCGCGTGAAGCCAGCGCCTCCAAAACGCCGATCGCCATCGTGCTGTTGCCGACCAGCAGCGCGTCCGGCGGCTCGGGCTCGTCGAGCAGGCTGAGCGCGGCGAGTCTGCCGCCCTCGGCGCGGAACTCGGCCCGCCGGGTGAGCGCGTTCCCCTCGCCGACGGCGTCGGTGTAGCCGGCCAGCCGGTCTTCGGCCGTGCGGACCCCGGGCGGCCCGCTGACGCAGGCGACCCGCCGGTAGCCGCCGTCGAGCAGATGCCGGGTCGCGTCGCGGGCGGCGAGCCGGGTGTCGACCAGCACCTGGTCGCCGGTGTTCTTCAGCAGCGGCCGGTCGACGGCGACCACGGGGGTGCCGCGTTCGGTCAGCCGGTCGACGTTGGTGGCCCGGCCGGTAGGGGAGAGCACCACGCCGGCGACCCGCTCCTGGAGGGCGACGTCGATGTAGCGCCGCTCCTTCTCCTCGTTGTCGTCGGCGTTACAGAGCACCACCGAGTAGCCCGCGGTCTGCGCGATGTCCTCCACGCCGCGGGCGATCGCGGTGAAGAAGGGGTTCTCCACGTCGGAGATGATGAGCGCGAGCACCGCGGTCTCCTGGCGGCGCAGATTCCTCGCGAGGCCGTTCGGGTGGTAGCCCAATTCCGCGGCGGCGGCCTGCACCCGTGCCGCGAGTACCGGGTCCACAGTGGACTTGCCGTTGAGCGTCCTCGACACGGTCGCCGTCGAAACCCCGGCCTTCGCCGCCACGTCGTTGATGGTGGCCACCGTGACCTCCCCTTCTGCAGGTGTATTGACACCTTCGCACGGGAAGAATAGCTTGACCGACAATCGTTACCATCCGCTGATCGCGCTACTCGCGCGGAGGAGTTCGGAGGGGTCGTGGGGGAACCGGGCCTGGTGCTCGGCATCGACATCGGCACTTCGAGTTCCAAAGGTGTCCTCGTCGATTCCCGGGGCACGGTGGTGGCGCGCGAGTCCCGGCCGCACGAGACTTCCCGGCCCCGCCCCGGCTGGTTCGAGCACGACGCGGAAACCGTGTGGTGGCAAGACTTCCTCGCGCTCGCGAGGGAACTTTCGGCGGGCGCGGCGGATCATCCCATCATCGGGGTGTCGGTCAGTGGGATCGGTCCGGTGCTCTTGCCCGCCGGCGCTTCCGGTGAACCGTTGCGCCCGGCGATCCTTTACGGCGTCGACACCCGCGCATTCGACGAAATCCGGGAATTGAACCGGGAATTCGGCGAAGAATCCATTGTGGAACGCGGCGGGAGCGCGCTCGGCTCGCAGGCCGTCGGGCCGAAATGGCGCTGGCTGGCCAAGAACGAACCGGACGTGTTCGGCAGGGCGAAGCTCTTCTTGATGGCGAGTTCGTTCCTCGTGCTGCGGCTGACCGGTGAATACGTCCTCGACCATCACTCCGCGAGCCAATGCGACCCGATGTACGACCTGCGCGAGGCCCGCTGGGCGACGGACCGGGTCGCCGCGATCGCCCCCGGCATCGAGCTGCCGAGGCTCGCGTGGCCGACCGAGGTGGTCGGCTCGGTCACCGCCGAGGCGGCCGCGGAAACCGGCCTGCCGCAAGGGATCCCGGTGACGGCTGGCACGGTGGACGCCTGGGCCGAGGCGACCAGTGTCGGGGTCACCGCGCCCGGGGACACGATGCTCATGTACGGCACCACGATGTTCCTGATCCAGATGCTCTCCGATCCCCGCCCCGGGCGGGGGTTGTGGACGACCCGCGGCGCTTTTCCCGGTACCTATTCGCTCGCGGCGGGGATGGCCACCTCCGGCGCGATCACCGACTGGTTGCGGGAGCTCGTCGGCGGCGAGTTCGGCGACCTGGCCGCGGCGGCGGGCGAGGTACCGGCGGGCAGCCGCGGACTGCTGATGCTGCCGTACTTCGCGGGAGAACGGACACCGGTGCCGGATCCGGACGCGAGGGGTGTCATCGCCGGGCTCACCACTTCCCACGATCGCGCCGATCTGTATCGCGCGGCGCTGGAAGGCACCGCGTACGGGGTGCGGCACAACCTGGAAGCCATGCGGGAGGCCGGCGGCGGCACCGGCCGGTTCGTCGCCGTCGGCGGTGGGACCCAGGGCGGCGTGTGGACGCGGATCGTCAGCGACGTCGCGCGGATCGACCAGGAGATCCCCGCGGAAACCATCGGTGCCGCTTTCGGGAACGCGATTCTCGCGTCCGTCGCACTGGGACGGGAGCCGGATGTCGAAGCCTGGAACCCCGTCGCCGGGATCGTCCGCCCCGGCGCGGACGCCGATGTCTACGACGAGTTCTACCCGCACTACCGCGCGCTGTACGAGTCCACAGTGGACATCGCTCACTTCCTGGCGCGGAAGAACTCGCTCGCCTTCAGCCCGGAGAACTCCCGGCAATCCCGGCTCAGGTGAGCTTGGTCGGCGTATCCCGCCGAGAACGCCAGCGAAGCGAGATCCGGCGCCGACCCCGAGAGGCCGATGGCGCGCTGGAACCGGCTGACGCGCAGGTACGTCGCCGGGCCGTAGCCCACCGCGAGGGTGAACCGCCGCCGCAATTGCCGCTCCCCGGTGGCGAACCGCCTCAGCGCGGAGGAAACCCGGGATACCCCGCCGTCCAGCCTGGCGATCAGCTCCGAGATCTCCCGGTCGGCCCGTCCGGCCCGGCGCCGCGCGACGACATCGGCCAGCGAAGCGGCGCCGGAGAGCACCCGCTCGGCCAGCAGCTCGCCCTCCCTGCCCCAGAGATCGCCGAGGGAGACGCGCTGATCACGCAGCTCGTCGGCACCCAGCCCCAGGACGTCGCCCGCCCGGCCGGGGGCGAACCGCACGCCGTGCGCCCGCTCGCCGGCCTCCCAGGTCCAGTGCGCCGTGTCCGGCCCGGCGACGAAGACCTCGCCGTCGCATTCCACGAGGTCCACACAGCCATCGGGCACGATCCGCTTCGGCGCTCCGCCCGCGTCCTCCCACAGGCAGCGCACCACGCCGTCCAGGCCGCCGGGTGCCGTCGTCTCCCGATACACGGTTGCCATGATGCCCCCGGGCTACGACAGAATCAGGCCGTGTCCGAAGCAGAGATCGATTCACTGGCCTGGATCCACGTCCGTGACCGCCGCCTCCTGTCGGTGCGGACCGAGGGCAAGGCCAAGTTCTACCTGCCGGGAGGCAAGCGGGAGCCGGGAGAGGGCGACGTCGCCGGCCTGTGCCGGGAGATCAGGGAGGAGCTCGGCGTCGAGCTCGACCCGCTGAGCTTCCGCTTCTTCGCGGTGCTGAACGAGCAGGCCGACGGTTACGCGGACGGCCGCCGTGTCCGGATGACCTGTTACACCGCCGAACATCGCGGGGAGCCCGTGCCTGGACGCGAGATCGCGGAGTCCGCGTGGCTCTCCTCGGCCGACGCCCACCTCTGCCCGCCGGCGGGCAGGCGGGTGCTCGGGCTGCTCGCCGACACGGGTCTCGTCGATTGACGCGGTGTCACTCAAAGTGAGCTGTTCGGCTCACTGTGTTTACGCCGATCGCCCCATGAGCAGGCACTCTTCACTCACTGGGACACCCAAAAGGGTGAATATCGGGTTTCTTCCCGATAACGGCTAACGCGGAGTCACCTTCGAGCGAGAAGTAGTCGACGCACTCGACGGAAGTGCGCTCGGACGAGAGAAGACCTCTCCATGGGTGTTCCCACCGCGACCCCTCCGGCATCGGCGCCGGAGCAGGGTGCTCCCGGCAGGCTGAAGCCGCTGGGGACCGTCGTGGTCGTGCTGGGTGTGGTGGCCGTCGCCATCACCCTGACCAGTTACGTGCTGCCGAAGGCCTCGCGGCCGGTGCAGAGCCCGCCCGCGCCCCGGGTCGAACAGGCCGCGGCCGCCGTGCGCACCGTGATCCACTCGGTCGTCTACGAACTTTCCGGCGCGAAGGGCGCCCAGAACGTCACCTACGTCGCGCAGGGTTCCGAACTTCTGCAGAAGACCGAGGTGACGGCGCCGTGGAGCACCACGTTCGAGCGCGAGAGCCAGGAAGGCCACGACGAGTTCTACAGCCTCTCCGCGCAGGGTTCGGGCAGCGGCGCGTTGCGGTGCCGGATCGTCGTCGACGGCGAGGTCGTCAGCGACCGCACAGCTCCCGCCCCGGGCGCACCGGTGACCTGTACGTCCTAGGCGGTGTCCTGTGAGTCTGCGCGAAGACCGCGAACAAGACTTGCAGGACACCGCCTAGGGCAGGATCGTCCGGGTGACGGATGGTGCGATCGAGTTCGGCCCGGTGCTCGCCGTGGTCTTGGCCGTGCTGGCGATCTTCGGCGCGGCGGTGGTGCAGTTCGGGCGGCTGGGGCAGGGCAAGGCGGTGCTGTTCGCGGCCGGACGCGCCGTCGTGCAGCTGGCCGCCGTGTCGCTGGTCATCGTCGGGATCCTGAAATCGGGCTGGCTGACCGGCGGCTTCGTACTGCTGATGTTCACGATCGCGGCGGTCACCTCCGCGCGCCGGATCGGGGTGGCGAAGGACCTCGCGTGGGTCGCGCTCGCCATCGCCTCCGGGGTGGTGCCGGTGCTGACGCTCGTGCTCGCGACCGGGGTGGTCCCGTGGCGGCCCATCGCGATCGTGCCGATCGCCGGGATCGTCATCGGCGGCGCGATGTCCGCGACCTCGCAGGCGGCGCGGCGGGCCCTCGACGAACTCGTGTCCCGGCACGGCGAGTACGAAGCCGCGCTGGCGCTGGGTTTCCTTCGCCGTCCGGCCGCGCTGGAGATCTGCCGCCCGTCGGCGGGGCACGCGCTGATCCCCGCCCTCGACCAGACCCGGACGGTCGGACTGGTGACCTTGCCCGGCGCCTACGTCGGTGTCCTCCTCGGTGGCGCCGGGCCGGTGCAGGCCGGGGTGACGCAGGTGCTCGTGCTGATCGGGCTGCTGGCCGCCGAGGCGGTCGCGGTCCTGGTCGTCGTGCACCTGGTCGCGGCGGGCCGGATCAGCCGAAAGGCGACTGAAGATGCGACGTGTCGTTGAACCGTCGCACCATCCAGTTCTCGCCCGACACCACCAGATGCGAGATCGAGCCGTTGTCCGCCCCGAGGAAGGCGAACCGGTTCTTCGCGCCGCTCGCCTGCGCGAAGACCTCGCCGATGACGCCGCCGTGGGTGAACACGGCGATCCTCCGGTCCGGGTTGGCCGCGGCGAGCCTGCCGATGGCCGCCTTGATCCGCCCGCCGAACGACTCCATCGTCTCCGCGCCGGGGATGACGTCCCAGCGCTGTTCGCGCCACAGCCGCTCGACGATCGGGTGACCTTCGTAGGTGTAGCGCCGGAAGAGCCCGTTCTCCCAGTCGCCGAGGTGGATCTCGCGCAGGTCCGCCTCGACCTCCGGCGTGAGCCCGAGCTTCGCCGCCAGCGGTGCCGCGGTCTGCGGCGTCCGGCGCAGTGTCGTCACGTACAGCGCGGAGATCCGCTCGTCCGCCAGGCGGCGCCCCACGCGCTCGGCGTGGTCCCTGCCTTCCGGCGCCAGATCCGGATCGGCCTGCCCGTCGACGAGGTCGAACGGGTTGTCGCCCTTCGCCGGGGCGGATTCACCGTGGCGGACAAGGAAGATCTCGGTCGCGCCCGGGGGAGGTGAGAACCGGTGCTGGCGGTATTCGACTTCCTGCTCAGGGGTGCTCATGAGCGCGACGATACCGATTCACCCCAGCCGTTTGTCCACGAAGCACCACCGCCAGGTCTCGCCGGGCTCGTGGCTGCGCATCACCGGGTGCAGGGTGTCGTGGAAATGCTCGGTCGCGTGCTTGCCCGGTGAGGAATCGCAGCAGGCGACGTTCCCGCATTTGACGCATTCGCGCAGGTGCACCCAGGTCATCCCGTTCTCGACGCAGACCGCGCAGACGTCCGGGGAGCTGGGTTCGACCGACGGCCAGTTCTTGGTCAGATGTTTGCAGGATCCCGCCGTCGCGGCGGGGGTGCGCAGTTCCCGATCGGAGTCCGGCACGGTCTCCTCCTCCCTGTCCAGCATGGATTCCTCGATGTCGAGGCGTTCGAGGATCCGGCGCAGGACATCATCATCGGCCATCCCGGAGTCGCGCGCCTCGAGGAACTTCTCCCGCTCGACTTCGAGCAGCCGCAACCGCAGCCGCCGATACGCGTCGCTCGGCGTTTCGTTCAGCGCGCTCTGCCTGCCGAGCTCCTCCCAGGCCGAGTCCGAGCGGTGCTGGAGCCGGCTGCGCAGGCGTTCGACGATGTCTTCCGGGTCCTCGGGGGTCCGGATCTTCTCCAGTTCTTCGAGCGCTGCCCTGGTCATGTCGTGGAGCACGGCCGCTTCCTGCAGCGCGTCCTCGGCCGGATCGGGCGGCGGCAGTTTCAAGCGGCGGACCAGCACCGGCAGCGTCGTCCCGTGCAGCAGCAGTGTTCCCGCCACCACGACGAACGCGACCAGCACCAGCACGGCCCGCTGCGGGGTGTCCGCGGGCAGCACGAACGCCGCCGCGAGCGTGACGACGCCGCGCATCCCCGCCCAGGCGATCACGGCCGAGTACCGCCACGGCCAGGCGTGGCGGCGGAACACGCGGCGCGCCAGGCCGATCCCCGCCATCCAGATGATCCGGGTGACGATGGTCGCGGCCAGGGTGGCGGCGCAGATCAGGACCAGTTCCAGCGCGGTCAGCCCGCTGTCGCCCACCTCGGTCATGATCCGGCGGACCTGCAGCCCGATCAGCAGGAAGACGATGTTCTCCAGCAGGAACTGGATGGTCTGCCAGTTCAGCCTGCTGGCCAGCCGCGAACGGCCGGAAAGCATGCTCGGCGCCTTGTGCCCGAGGATCAGCCCCGCGACGACCACGGAGATCACGCCGGAACCGTGGATCGCTTCGGCGGCCAGATAGGCGACGAACGGGACCACCAGCGAAAGCGCGGTGTCGGTGACCGGGTCTTCGAGGCGGGTGCGGATCAGCGCGGCGAGGGCGCCGACGGCGAAGCCGATCACCAGCCCGCCGCCCGCGGCCAGCAGGAAATCGCCGCCGACCTGCAGCAGGCTCACCGAACCGGCGATGGCCGCGATGGCGGTCCGCAACGCGACCAGCGCGGCCGCGTCGTTGAACAGGCTTTCGCCCTCCAGCAGCCGGGTCAGCTTGCGCGGCATCCCGACCTTGCGGGCGACGGCGGTGGCCGCGACCGCGTCCGGCGGCGCGACCACCGCGCCGATCGCGAGCCCGGCGGCCAGCGGCAGACCGGGGATCACCAGCCACGCCACGACCCCGACCGCGGCCGTGGTGAAGATGACGAGCCCCACCGACAACAGCAGGATCGGCCCGCGGTTGCGGCGGAAGTCGATGAGCGACGTGCGGATCGCGGTGGCGTACAGCAGCGGGGGCAGCAGCCCCAGCAGCACGACCTCCGGATCCAGTTCGTACTCCGGGACGCCCGGCACGTACGAGGCGACGACCCCGACCGCGATCAGGCACAGCGGCGCCGACCAGTCGAGTTTCCGCGCCGCGGCGGTGACCAGGAGGACGGCCACCACCAATGCCACGAGTTCCACCGCGATCTCCACGCCGCTCATCATCACCCGGGAGCGTCAGAGTGCGCGCACCGAGGCCGGGCTACCGCTCCTCGAACCGCACCAAATTGCCCGCCGGGTCGCGGAAAGAGCAGTCGAAAGCGCCCCAGGACTGCTTCATCGGTTCTTGGACGACGTCCGCGCCCTTCGCCTGGATCCGGTCGAAGGTCCCGATCAGGTCCGGGGTGGACAGCACGATGATCCCGTGGACGCCCTTGGCCATCAGTTCGGCGATCGTGGCGCGTTCTTCGTCGGTGAGCTCCGGCTCGGCGGCGAGCGGCCGGAGCACGAGCGACGTCTCCGGCTGCCCCGGCGGGCCGACCGTGGCCTGGAGCGGGCCCTGGTCGCGCACTTCGAAGCCCAGGATGTCGCGATAGAAGGAAAGTGAAGCCTCGAGATCGTCCGCGGGAAGGTAGGACGCCTGAATCGAGAGGGTCATACGACTCAAGGTAGGTCGGCGCGCGGCGGCGACGCTTCTCGATTCCTGATCGGTCGCATGACCTGTTTGACGACGCAGCCGGGCATGCCCCGGCCGTCTTCCGCCGCCTGTTTGCGGTACGCGCTCGGCGAGATGCCGACCAGTTCGGAGAAGCGCGTGCTGAACGTGCCCAGCGACGAGAAACCGACGTCGAAGCACACTTCGGTGACCGACATGTCCCCGCGGCGCAGCAGCATCATGGCCCGCTCGATCCGGCGGGTCATCAGGTAGCTGTACGGCGATTCGCCGTACGCGGCGCGGAACTCGCGGCTGAGGTGCCCGGCGGAGACGTGCACGCCGCGCGCCAGCGCTTCGACGTCCAACGGCTGCGCGTAGTCGCGGTCGATCCGGTCGCGGACACGGCGCAGCATCGCCAGGTCCCGCAGGCGCGGGTCGGGTTTGCCGGTCACCCGGAAAGCGTAACCCACGCCCGCACGGGAGAGGCCCCCTTCGCCGGGTGGCGAAGGGGGCCTCGGGCGACTCCCGCGCTAAAGGGTGATCTTGTCGATGTTGGGGCCGCCGTTCGCCGTGGTGGCGACCGCCTTGATCTTGTTCGCTCCCGCCGCCAGCGTGACCTTGACGGTTCTGGTCGTCCAGTTCGGCCAGGCCCCGGTGCCGCCGAAGCCGACACCGGACGCGCTGATCGAGCCGTTGACGGAGAAGTCCAGCGGCCGGTTCGCCGTCGTCCCGTTGGCGTACCGGACGACCACGTCGTAGGTGCCCGCGGCCGGCACGTTCACCGTCCACTCGACCGAGCTGCCCGCGACGTTGTCGTAGTTGACGAATCCGGTGCCGGTGAACCCGGCGTGGTTCGACTCCACCGCGCCCTGGTGGATCGTGGCGTCCTCGGCCTGGTAGTCGACCGGGTCGGCCGGTCCGGAGCCGTCGGCGGGAACGGTCTGCGTGCCGGTGTTCCAGCCCGAGACGCGGACCGAAGGCTTGGAGCCCTTGAGATCGGCGGTGCGGTACTTCGCGGTCAGCGTGGTCGTTTCACCCGGCCACAGGCTCACCGCGTTGTCGTTCCACTCCACCGGCAGCACCGGCTTGCCCGCGGCGTCCACGACCTTGGAGTCGACGTAGAACGCCGGGAGCTTGCCGCCCGAGGTGTTCTTCAGCGTCACGGTGGTCGTGGTGGTGCCGTCGCCACCGGCGACCGACTTGGCCGTCGCGCTGACCGCGGACTGGCCGAGGTTCTTCAGCCCGGTCAGGTCGGCGTAACCCGACTGGGGCGTGTAGTACCAGTCGCTGCCGGCCCAGTTCAGCGTGTCGGCCTTGGTGGAGAGCCAGTACACGTTCCGGCTGACCTCCTTGCCCGACGAGTCGGTGAGCACCAGCTTCGCCAGGTAGGTGGTCGACAGCCCGCTCACCGCCGGGACGGTGACCGCGGTGGCCTTGGCGCCCAGCGCGCCGACCGACATCCCGGTCTTGGTGTTGCTGTACTTCTCGGTGCCGTCGAGGTTGTACAGCTTCGTGGTCGCCGTCAGCCCGCTCACCGCGTTCGACGTCTGGTTGATCACCACGACCGACCGGTTGTCGTGCGAGTACTGGATGTGCAGCGGCTCGTTGGCCTTCTTCGCCCCGTAGTAGGCGCCGTTCTGGTCCATGTAGGCGTCGAACAGCTGCCAGTGCAGCGAGGTCCACGGGCTGTTGAGCATCCAGTAGATCAACCCGGTCGACGGGTTGGTCGAGTCGGTGTAGTTGCGCGAGTGCGACTCGAACTCCGCGCGGACGTTCTCGTACTGCGCGAGCTGTGCCTTCCGCACGAAGTCGGTCAGGTCGGCCGGCGCGCCGTAGCGCTTGGTGAGCGCGTTGGCGAACAGCTTCAGGTTCGCGAACGTCGTCGACGAAGAACGGTGGTACTGGGGTGCGGACGGGTCCTTCCACATCGTTTCCAGCTCACTGTCCGACATCATCCGCTTCAACGTGTCCATCGTCGGGATGTCGACGCCCGCGCTGGTCTCGGAGTTGAAGCTCCAGGCGCCACCGCGGTCCTTCTGCGACTTGTCGTACCAGTAGACGGGCGGGACGTAGTCGTACGGGCCGTTCATCTTCATGCCGGAGGCGCCCGTGATCGGGGACGGCCTCTTCGACGCCGACGGGATCACCGGAAGGGTGAAGTCGGCGGCCTTCATCGCGTCGAGGTAACCCTGCTCGATCCGCCGGTCAGGAGCGAAGTCGCTGCCGATGTGGAACGAGATGACGCTCGGGTGGTCACGCAGGCGCTCGGCCTCGGAGAACATCGACGCCTTGGCGATCGGATAGTCCGACTCGACCCACGGCTCGCCCTTCTCCTCGCCGTTGACGTGCCCTTCCCATTTGTCGCAGCATTCCCAGCCGGGCATGGTCAGCACGCCGAGGTCGTCGGCGAGGTCGAAGAACTCGTCCGGTTCGATATGGCCTTCCAGCCGGACCGTGTTGAGCCCGAGGTTCAGCACGTACTTGAGCTTGTCGGCCGCCGCGGTCTCGTTCCAGCGCAGGAACAGGTCCGGCGTGTAGCCGCCACCGCGGATCAGCAGCGGTTTGCCGTTGACGCTGTACTGCCGCCCGCCGCTGGAGTTCAGCGGCGCCTTGACGTCGCGGACGCCGAACTTCGACTTCGAGGAGTCCGACGGTGTGCCGCCGACACTCGCGGTGAGGTCGAGTTCGTACCGGTGCTGGCCGCCCATCCCGGCTGGCCACCAGAGGTTCGGCTTGTCGAGGCCGACGACGGGGAAGGTGACGGTCTTGCGCTCCTTGGCGGCCAGCGAGACGGTCTGGCTGACCGGCTTGCCCGCGACCGTTCCGGCGACGGTGGTCTGCACCGCGTCCGCCGAGTCGTTGCGGACGTCGGCCTTCACCGTGAGGTCGGCGTGGTCGAGCGCGGAGTTCAGCTTCTGGACGACGTGGGCGCTGCGCAGCGCGACCGGGCCGCCGCGCCGGACGAGGACGTCCCGCACGATGCCCATGTTCTGGTCCGGCGGGGTCTGCGCCCAGTCGATCCAGCCCATCGAGAGGTCGTTGTCGGGGTCGTTGGGGTAGACCTTGAACGCGACGCTGTTGGCGCCCTGGCGCACGTGCTCGGTGATGTCCAGGTCGTGACGGGTGTAGGCGCCGTTGACCTGGTCCTTCGTCGCGATCCGGGTGCCGTTGACCCAGACGTCGGCCTTGGAGAGCACGCCACTGAAGTCGAGGTACGTGCGCTTCGAGGTGTCGTCGACGTTCAGATCGGTGCGGTACCACCACGGCACCGAGAACTGCGCTGTCGGGACGTTCTTCATATTCGTCGAGTAGAACGGGTCGGCGTACTTCCCGTTCTGCAGCAAGCCGGCGTAGACCGTCGAACGCGACGACACCGGGTACCAGCCGGCGGTGGGGAAGCCCGGCTTCGACACCGCCGAATCGTCGCTGACCTGCGCCGAAGACTGGATCACGAAACCGGGGATCGGGGTGGCGTTGCCCGCGGCGGCGCCGACGGCCACCTCCGCGCCGGTGGCGGCGGAGGCGGTGGTCACCCCGCAGACCGCGGCGGCCAGCGCGGTGACGGTCAAGGCCAGTAACGGGATCCGGGTTCTCTTCTGCCGAAAACTCACGAGCGCGCCTCCTCGGGCACACGGCGGCGGACCTGGGCGGAAATCGTTAAGAAAGTTCCCTAACAATGTTGGGGGAGATAGTAGCCGCCTCGTGACGCGGAGAACAGACCCTTGCGCCGGACTCAGCCGACGGGCGCCACGTAGCTCCACTGCCCGTCGACGCGGACGAACCGGCTGTTCTCGTGCATGCTGTCCGCCCGGCGATCCTGGCGGTAGTGGGCCCGGAACTCCACGGTGCCCTCGTTCTCCAGCAGTCCGCCGCCGGTCTTGCCGAGGATCTCCAGGAACGTCCAGCGCTGCCCCGGGTCGAGGTCGAGATCGGCGGGCCGGGTCTTCGGATGCCAGGTCTTCGTGAGGTACGCGGTGTCGCCGACGGCGAACGCGCTGAACCGCGACCGCATCAGGAGTTCGGCGGTCGGCGCGGTCGCGGCGCCCCGGTGGAAGCGGCCGCAGCAGGCGCCGTAGGGCTCGCCAAGACCGCAGGGGCAACGGGAATCGTCGGTGATCACAGGCACGCCGCCGATTGTGTCATCGCGCCGTCGCGGCGGTTTCGAGGTCCAGGGCCTGCTTGAGCCACCCGGTGAACAGGCCGGCGTCGATGTCGTCGACCGAGCGCAGCTTGACGTGCGCCATCTCCCGCGCGCTCGGCTCGAGTCTGCCGGACTCGTCGTCGACGAGCTGCCCCTTCCAGAGCGCGAAGGTGACGTACGACGAGTACGCCTTCATCAGGCAGACGAGATTCTTCCCGACGGCTTCACCGGCGCTCCAGGTCGGGGAGGCGTGGTACATCGCCTCGATGGAGCCGGGCAGGGCGGCGTTGACGATCGGGCGCAGCGCGACGGCGACTTCACGGAGGTTCTCGGGCAGGGCGGCGATGTAGTCGTCGACGTTCGCGAACTTGGCCATGACTGGATCCCTTCGGTCGGTGTGCCGCTCAGTCAACCGGCCGAAGGTTCAAGTTGTCAAGACAAAAAAATTAGTCGGTGGGTCTGTGGGTCCGACCTCGCGTTTCCAGGGCTTCGCGGATGCTGCGGAGCGCTTTGGGGCCGACGCCGGATGGCAGGTCGGCCGTTCGTCCAGGGGTCCACTTCGATCAGTGGCCGTGCCGTCGCATCCATTGTGGACTGCAACAGAACTCGCACGGTTCGAGCTCACCAGGGGCGACGGAACCCCAGGCGAGACGCGTGACGTCGTGGACGTTCATGCCCTGCCGATGCGCGCGTCCCTGGCCCTTCCGCAGCCAAGTGCAGTCCGGGTCGTTGTGATACGCGTTTCCCCCGGAGGTCCGGTAGCCGTGGGAGAGGACGTTCGGCGGCGGCTTACGGCACAGCGAGCACCAGGAGACCGGCATGTCGTGGACGCAGTCCTCTTCGGCTTCCACTGGCTTCTGCTCGGGCGCGGTGTCGTCGAGCACGCCCCACCAGAGGAAGTCGCGAGCCCGCGTCGCCGCGACGAGATGCTGCCTGCCGCGCAACTCACGGCGCTCCTCTTCGGCCTGGCTGCCGGTCACGCTCTCGTGGGTGTTCTCCAGCACCAGCACGGCCTCGAAGTCCAACCCCTTCGCCCGGTGCACCGTGCCGACCTTGAGCTTGCCGTCGGCCGCGCCGGTGTAGTGCTCCAGCGCCAGCGTGGGGATCCCGGCCGCGCGCAGGATCTCGACGCAGCGGCCGAGATCCTTGTGGTGGAAGACGATCAGCGCCGAATGATCACGGCGCACCGGCAGCTTCCCGACCGCTTCGACCAGCGCGCCGGGCAGTTCTCCGGAGGTGCCGCGCCAGGTCTCGGTCGTGCCGCCCTCACTGGCGGATTCGGCCGCGCGAAGAGCGACCCCGTCGGCGCCGTCGAGATCGTCGACCCGGTTCGTCGCGTCGAAACGCCGCGCGAAACCCAGGACCTCGGCACGGTTGCGGTAGTTCACCTTCAGGATCTCGCCGCGGCCCTGGACGGGGATACCGGCATCGGACAGCCGCCAGCCGCCGGGGTACACCTGCTGCTGACCGTCCCCGACCAGCAGAAGCCGGTTCGGGCCGTCGCCTGCCAGGTCGCGCAGCAGTCGCAGCCCGCACAGCGGGATGTCCTGCACCTCGTCGACGACGACTCCCGCGTACGGCGTTTCGAGCGGCCGCTTCGCGAGTTCGGCGCGGCCGAGTTCGATCAGGTCGTTGTAGTCGTGCACCTCCCTTTCGGCCAGTCCTCGCTGGTAGTGCGTATAGAGGTCCCAGACGTGCGCTTTCTGGCTCGCGTCGAGCCGCAGGATCCGTCCGCGCCGCTGCACCGCGACATAGCCGGCCAGCGTCGTGATCCCCCTGCCCTTGATCACCCGGTCCAGTTCCGTGCGCCAGTAGTCGACACTGGGCTCGATGACCTGCAACTTCTCGCGGTGGGCCATCCACGCGAAACCGAAGGCGGTGTCGATCTTGCGCCGATCCACGTGCACGGGCACGTCACGCCCGGCGAGGAAATGGCGTACCCAGGCGTGCAGGTTCGTGAACTCGACGCGGCCGTCCAGTTCCGGGGCGAGCCGGTCGAAGGCCGTCTTGATCACCGAGGGCAGCGAGTGGACGTAGGTGGTGAACAGCAGCGGCCCGGTGCTGAGCCGCGCCAGATGCCTGAGCCGGTGGAGGGCGACGACCGTCTTGCCGGTCCCCGCCGGGCCGCTGATCCGCGCCGGCCCCGAGTAGTCCCGTTTGACGATCGCGTTCTGCTGTGGGTGCAGAAAGGTGAGCCATGAATCGAACGGTCGTCGCTGAGCCGCGCCGAGCTGGTCGTCGATCAGCTCGGTGACGTCCAGCAGCCCCGCCGTGCCGGGATCGCGGTCCGGCTGCGGGAGGGCCAGGGGCCGGTAGCCGCGCAGCCGTCGTTCCGCCTGTGCCGCGATGACGGCGACCAACCGTTTGTCGAGATGGAGCGCGTCCCGCCGGAAAATCCGGTCGAGACTCGACTCGGTGAGCGACCAATGGACGCCGTCCTGACGGGGATCGCCCGCGCCCTGGCCGATCACCGCGACATGGATGGCGCTCTCGGCAAGGGAACGGCCCTGTGGCCCGGGAATCCCGGCGAAGCGTTCTTTCGCGTGGCGCAGGATCTGGTTCGCGGTTTCGAAGTCGGGCGCCTTGTCCGAGACCAGGAGGGCGAAAACGCCGGTCTGCCCGATCAGGAAGGCGTCCGCGCTCCGGCTGTCGCCCGACGGCAGCGCCGCCTTGACCATGAGCCGCCAGCCCGTACCGGTCCGGCTGAGCAAAGCGGTGAGCACGTTGCGTTGTAACGAGTCCAGACCGGTGAAGGTTCTCTCGATCGTTTGCCGGGCCTGGTTTTCGAGTCGCCTTCTGGAATGGTCGCTCCTGCTCACATGCGTTCCGTTCGTCGGTGGCGGTTCAAGGTGCGGGAAACTCGACGGCGACTTCGACCGCGGTCCCCAGTGCCGGTTCGCCCGGCCGTCCGGCCGCGGGAGCGGCTTCGGCGATCACGACGAGCTTCTTGGCGAGTCGGGAGTCGTAGTTCTCGCCGGTGAAGCGACTACCGGGAGGGGCCTCGCCGAAGAGGATGACGTTGCCGGTGCCGTCTTTGTCGACGAGCCGTTTCAGGTCGCTCGCTTCATTTGCCTTGGGCATCTTCACCCATGCGACGGAGACGTCGATGGTGTTGCCGGCGCCGTCGTCGACGGTGACCAGCATGCGATCGAGATCGACGCAAGGATGGCGCAGGAAGAAGCGCCGGACTTCGCCGAAGGAATGCGGTCCGCAGTTGAGTTCCCGCTTGACGGTCTTCTTGACCTGGCGCCAGCCCAAGCGTTGCCAGGCTTCGGAATGGCGGCCCTTTTGCGCGGATTTCTTGCTGGAGCCTTTGCCTTTGAGGGCTTGGCTCGCGGCGGAATCCAGCGAGGCGGCGGCGCCTCCGCCTATGCCGTTGGTGGCGGCCACGACCACTCCCGTGGTCACCAGTGCGCCCGCACCGTATTTGTATTTGATCCAACGGCCGTCCGGGCCACGTGGTTGATTCACCACTCCGTCCCCTCCCAAGTCCGGAACGGACGATCTTGCTCCGAGGGATACGGAAGAACGAGAAGTTCCGGGTGAATACGCCCGAACGGCGCAGTCGATCTTCGGGAATCCGCCGGTACCGAACAGTTCCGGGTGTGACGAAGGGCCCGTCGCCTGGGGGGTCAGTGGTGGTGGATTGGACCGCGTAGCGGCAGTGGTGAATGCGGTTCGGTCGTCGATGACGCGCCGGGAGGATCTCGGGTGCAGTCGGGTTCAGGGTGGCGCGTATCGCGCTTCGGCAGAGCGAGTCTCCTCTGGATTTTCTTTCCGGTCGTGACTGGTACGTGGGTTGGAGTTGTGCTCAGGCGTCCGGGTGTTGGTCTTGATCACCTGGATCTTCCGTTGATCAAGGTTGTGGGCATGGTGAGGGGCCCGTCGCCTGGGTGGCTGGCGGGCTCCTCGGTGGTCAGATGTGGTGGAGGGTGTTGCGGCGGGATTGTCGAAGCGGATCCCGGTACTGCGGCGGAATGAACTCCGGTAGTCCGTCGGCGGCCATGTGTACTTCCCAGTCACCGTGGTGAATCAGGCGGTGGTGGAAACCGCAGAGCAGCACGAGATTCCGGAGATTCGTGGGTCCACCGTCTGCCCAGTGCTCAATATGATGGGCGTGGCAATTCTTGGGCTTCCGGTGGCAGCCGGGGAAGGCGCAGCCCCTGTCGCGGATGTTCAACGCGCGTCTCTGCCCGGGTGTGACGAACCGTCTCAGCCGTCCCATGTCCAGTGGCTCACCCGAGGTGCTCATCACGACCGGCAACATCAGGCAGTCGCAGGCGGCGAGCCTGGCTTCGCGGGCGGTTATGGTGCCGACGAAGTCGAGGCACGCGGTGCCGAGGCCGGATTTGAGTTCTTCGAGTCCGATGGTGACGTTCACCAAGGTCCGGTAGCCGCTGGTGCCCGGTTGATCGGGGCAGGCGATGGCCAGGTCGAGCAGGTCGGCCCAGGCGTCTCCCATGCGTTCGCATTTCATCCGCAGGTCCGCCTGCCCGAATTCGTCCACCGGGCGGGGCTGGGCGTGCGCCTCCAGCGCGGCCGCCGTCCGAGCCCCGGTCTCATCATCGAGCAGGCCGGTCAGCTTCCAGAACCCGTCCTTGCGACGCTCCAGGGTGATTTCCCGCCGCGGTTCCTTAGGCTCGGGATCCTTGGGTTCCTTGCCGTCGGGGTCAAGCCAGCCCAACAGGTTCGCCTCGGCCTTGGTGAGCTGTGCAGGACCGGCGTTCGGCGCGAGGTCGGCCAGGATCTTCTCCGCACTCGCCCGATCCTCAGCAGAAGTGTCCGCCGGGAGCCGTTTCAAGATCTCCAAAATCTGATCGATCCGCTCATCCCCGACCAACCCCTCCGCCGCCACCGCAGCAGTCGCGGGCGCAACAGGCGGAACCTCGGTGCCATCCAGAGCCCGGGTGGGGTTCAGCGCGATGGCCCGCTTCACCACCGCAGCCGCTTCGGCACGCGACAAGCCCGCCACATCCGCGAGCCAGCTGGCCGTACTGCCATGCCCAAACAAATCCTTGACGCCCCGAGACTCGATCTCCGCCAAGAACCGCCCCAACGCGGCGGTCGCCACCCGGATCACCTGCAACGACTGCTGCACACCATGGGCAAGCTCCAGCTTGCCGGCACGCCACAGCTCCTGCGGCAACTCGGGAAGGAAGGTCTCGGACACCACTCAATAATAGCACTGTTCTTCGAACATGTGTTCGTAATTTTAAGCGACCAGTAAAACGCGCCCACAACACTGAAGAGTGATGACGCCGCACATGGCGACCACACAAAGAGAACGCGCCGCAGTTAGCTGGCTAAACGCGATTCAGCTGCGAAGCGTCAGGCACCGGCCGGGACTCGGCTGCCAGCGCGACTGCGACCACGACACCCACCCACGCGAAGAAAGCACGCCGCAGTTAGTCGACTAAATGCGGCCCGCGAGCGAAGCAAGTTAGTCGACGAAGCGAACGAAAGCGAGTAGTCGGCTGAACGCGAACGGCAGTCGCCTAGCATCGGCACCATGACGACAGGCACGACCACAGGCACCACGACCACAGTGGAACTGACCCGCTTCAAGGTCCCGGCCGACCGCGCGGACGAGCTGCTCCAGGCCCGCCCCGCGATGATCGCCGACTTCCGGGCCGACCGCGAGGGGTTCCTCGACGCCCAGCTGATCCGGGTCGACGACGAGACCTGGCTCGACATCGTGTGGTGGCGCTCCTCCGAAGACTTCGCGGCGTCCCGGGAGAAGGGGGCGAACCTGCCCGGGATCAAGGCCTTCTTCGCGCCGATCGCCGAGCTGGTCTCGGCCGAGGAGGGTGTCACGGGCGACCACATACCGGGATAGGAAATATCGCCGCCGCCGGTCCGTTGACCAGGGGGAACGAGCAAGGTCACGGAAGGAATCGGCGATGAGCACAGACACGTTCACCCGGGACTGGCAGGACTGGAAGACCCAGCGCGAGCGCGATCTCGCCGATCCGCTCGGCTGGCTCGCCCTGGTCTCGCTCGATTGGCTGGAGGACAAGCCGCGCGCGTACGAGGGGCTGCCCGGGTTGTGGTGGCAGGACGCTGACGCCGCGTACCTCGACCCGCAGGGCGCGGACCTCTCGCACGACGGCGAACGGGTCACCGGAGTCCGCCGCTTCGAGCTGGTCAACAGCGGCGCGACCACCCGGGTCGTCGCCGGTGACATCGAGATCGAGGTGGCGCGCCGTGGCGGGTACCTGATCCGCACGCACGACCCGAAGGCTCCGGTGCTCAACGCTTTCCGCGGTGTCCCGGCGTACGAGCCCGACGCGGCCTGGGTGCTGTCCGGAACCTTCGAGCCCTTCGACGAACCGCGGCCGACGACGGTCGGAGCGGTCGTCGAAGGGCTCAGCCATGTCTATGTCTCCCCGGGCATCGTGCGTTTCGAGCACGACGGTGCGGAGCACACACTCACCGCGTTCAACGGCAAGAAGGACGGCCTGCTCATCTTGTTCACCGACGCCACGAGCGGCGTCACCACCTACGCGGCGAACCGGTCGCTCGCGGTACCCGAGCCCGCCGAGGACGGATCGGTCGTCCTCGATTTCACCCGTGCGACGAATCTCCCGTGCGCGTTCACCGATTTCGCCACTTGCCCGTTGCCGCCGGCCGGCAACGATCTGCCGTTCGCGGTGGAAGCGGGGGAGAAGCTGCCTTACGAACGCGCACACTGAACCGTCGCGAGCGCCGTCATCGCCTCCTGTTCGCGCTGAGCCAGCTCGGACAGGACGGCGGACGCGTCGGTCAGGTGCCGGACGTCACCGGTTTCCCCTGCCCGTGTGAACAAGCGCGCGACTTCGGTCCACAGTGGAGTGATCTCGCGGTATTTCTCATACGCGGTGCGGAGACCGGCGTCGTCGACGAGGGTCGCGCACTCTTCGAGGAAGTCGCGGTAGATCCGGCGGAAGAGCGCGCCGCCGGTGCCCGCCCGTTCCATCAGGATGGCGGCCTGCGGCAGGTCGCGGGCCGGATCGTCGCTGCGGTCCAGCCATTTCCGCACCTGGACGGCGGCCTTGCCGATCCCGCGAAACCCGAGGTTCGCGATGGGCGGGTTGAGGAAGTCAGCCGCGTTGGCCCGCACCGCGGTCCGGATGGCTTCCGAAATCGGCCTGAAAGGCGCATCCGCGGCGATGGTGAACGAACGGTTCTTCGCGGTCATCGGGCCCTTCTCCGCGCGGGCGCGTTCCAGGCTGTCCAGGGACGTCGATACCGAGCCACCCTGCTGTGCCGTGTCGACGACGAAGGCCCGTTCGTCGTCGTAGCCGTACAAGGCGACGAAGTGTCCTCCAAAGTGGACTTTCGACGTGAAGTACTCCAGGTGGTACGAGTCGAGTTGAAGGCCGACCGGCACCCCGGCGTCGATCTCCTCGGTCACGTTCCGCCACGCCCTGCGCGTCGACGTCGTTTCCTTGACCCGCAAGGTCAGTCCGAGCCGGTCGGTCAGCTTCCGTGTGATCTCGGCGGGTTTGGCGCGCCCGCCGAGGAAGGGGAACGGGAGGTTCTTCGCGTCCCAGTAGACGAAGCCGAGGCCTTCGCCGAGTCCGAACAGCATCGGCTCCGACAGTTCGACCCCGGCGTGCCGGAGGAGGACGTCGAGTGTGCTGGTCTCGCAGTGCTCTCCGCCCGTGGTCTTGATTCCGTCGAGGATCACGAGGCCACCGGCCAGGCGATCTCGGTGCGGTACGCCTCGGGAGCGACCGACGGTCCCGGAGCCACCAGGTACAACTCCTCGGCGGGGCCCGCGGGGACACGATCGCGTTCGGCGATCCAGCGGCCGAGTGATCGATACGCGGTTTCGATGTCTTCGTAGCCACCCTCGTGCATCGTCGCCACGAGCAGGCCACCGGGAAGCTCGGCGGCGCCGATGTCGCCGTCGTCCCGCACCGGACCGGCCACGGGCACGAACAGTTCGACCGTCAACTCGTCGGGATCGGCGGTGAGATAACGGGTTCCGGGCGGCCCGGACGGCCTGACCTCTTGAGCGTCGAGCGCCGCGAACAACCGCGCGTACCCGGGGCCGATCAACTCCGCGAGGCCGTTCAGGGGAGTCCGGATCGACAGGCAGGCGACGTGCTGTGGTGCGCGCACGCGTTCGTAGACGTGCAGCCACCGCGTCGGTTCGGCGAGGACGGAGTCGAGTTCGTCGCTGATCGCCGCGAGTTCCGCGGCCCGCGCCGCCACCCGGTCATGATGCCGTTTGATCGCCGCCCTCACCTCGTGCTGGTCGCCCGCGTCCAGGATCTCGGCGATCTCCGCCAGCGGCACTTCCAGCTCCCGGAGCCGCCGGATCAAACCCGCGCGGGCGAACTGGCCGAGCGAGTACCGGCGGTACCCGGTGGCGGGGTCGATGACGGCGGGCACCAGCAGCCCGATCCGGTCGTAGTTCCGCAGCGCGCGGACCGACAGCCTGGTGGCGTGCGCGAACACGCCGATCGGCATCAAGGTCGTCATGGGACCAGCCTGAACCCTCTCCCGGGGAGAGGGTCAAGCCGGTACCTCACCCCAGTGACAGCCGATCGAGATCCGGGGCGGAGGAGTGGTCGTTGCCCAGTTCGATCGTGTTCGCGCCCGCCTTCAGTTCGACCGGCAAAGACGTCGTGAGCTGGGTGTTGTTGCCGCTGCCGTCGACCTTCACCTCGATCGGCGCGCCGCCGTTGACCGTGACGAAGTACGAGCGCGGCCCGTTGACGGTGAAGTCGATGTAGAGGGTGTAGCGCCTGGTCTCGGGCACGGTGACGCCGTCGAAGCGGACAGACGAACCCGGGTCGCCGCCGATGTTGCGCACCTTCTGGCCACCCGAGCACACGCCGCAGTTCGTGACGCCCGCGTCGCCGACGTCGTTCGCCGAGTTTTCGGCCTCCCGCATGAAGACCCGGTCCGCCGGCCGTGGGCTCACCCGCACCGGTTCGCTCACCGATTTCGTCCGTCCGAGCAGGTCGAACGACGCGGTGACCGGGATGTCGGCCGCGGTGACGCCTGTGGGGGAGACGAGCGTCCAGGAGGCTTCCAGCTCGTCACCGACGCGCATGGACTCCGCCGTGGCCGCGGCGCCCCTCAGCGTCCAGCCCGCCGGGACGGCCGGTGCCAGCGAGACCTTCCCGATCGCGTCGTCGGCGTCGAGCCGCAGTTTCGCGGTCACCTGCAAGGACTGCTGTCCTGGCGAGAGCCATTGGATGCCACCGGGTTCGACGGTCAGGGTCGTCTTCGGGGTGTAGGACGACGGCGGCAGGGGAGCGATCGCGATCCGATCGAGGCCCGGCCCCGTGCGCGCGTTGCTGAACACCCTGACGGTGTTCGCGCCGGCGTTCAGCGCGACGGGGATCGCCGTCGACGCCACGACTCCCGGCGTCCCGGCGCCGATCGAGGTCTCGACGGGGGCACCGCCGTTGACGCTCACCGCCATCGACGTCGCGGGCCCGCCCATGGTGTCGAGCTGAAGCCGGTGGCTTCCGTCATCGGCGGCCATCACGTCCGGATAGGTGACCGAGTTGCGCGGGCCGCCGCCGAGGCCGGTGACCTGGAACGATCCGGAGCAGGACGAGCAGTGGCCAACGTGGGCGCGGCCGTCGTGATCGTTGCGGAAGGACTCGGCCTCCAGCGGTACCCGCGCACCGGGTACCGAACCCGGGTAGCCGTACGCCACCTTGATCTCGTCGATGGCCAACTGCCGGTAGAACGGTTTCGCCTGCGGCCCCGACCAGGTGTTCAGCACCTCGAGTTTGATGAACCGGGTCTGCCGCTCGCCGAAGTCGACGAACTGCACGCCGCGGGCGCTCGGCATCGAGCCGGTGCGGACCGGCTCGCCCCAGTTCCGCCCGTCGTCGCTGACGTAGAGGCGATAGTCCTTGATCCGGGCCGAGTCCTCCGGCCTGCCGAACGATTCGCGTGCGTGGGTCGGCGACATCTCGCGCTGATTCACCGCGAGATAGGCCGCGGTCCGTCGCCTGCCGAGGTCCAAGGTCACCGAGACCGGCTGCTTGCCGCCTGCGTCCCAATAGGTCTCGAAGTTCCCGTCGACGAGGTTCGACGCCGGATGCCCGTCGCGTGCGGACGAAGCGGTGGCCTTGATCGTGCGCGAGTCGTGGAAGTACCGCTGCCCGGCCGTCTCCACCTTGAACACCGTGTCGTAGGTGTCCCAATCCTTGATGTCCACAATGGTCAGATAGCCGCCGGATTGACTGAACCGCAGCTGCTTCCCCGTGCGCACGTCGGACACCCTGGTCACCTTGTAGCCGTTGTCGCGCAAGCGGAGCAGGTCGGTGCGCGGCCGGGTGACGACGTGGAGGTACTGCGTTCCGGCGCCGGGCTCCACGGTGACGACGCCGTGCGCGCCGTCGTTCCAGAACCCGGGTTGCATCCCGCCGTACATGTAGCCGCCGCCCTCCTTGCCCTGGAGGGAGGACTTGATCGGTGGCACCCAGCTCGCCATGAAGTTGTTGTACGCCTCCTGCTTCGGCGGGAACTTCCCGTTCACCATCGGGGTTTCGGCCATCAGCGACTTCATCGACGAACCCGCGTTGGTGATGTAGCGCCCGGTGGACAGCCGGAAGTCGACGGCCTGATCGGTGCCGTCGTACCACCAGACCCCGCTCGTCGGCAGTTTGTAGTCGGCTTCGGTGAGCCTCGGCATCGGGGTGAAGGCGGCCTGCGGATAGTCGTACGACGGGGTGATGCCCGTCTTCTGCTCGTTGCTGACCGTGTCCATGATCGGGGTGTCCTCGTTGTTGTTGCTCAGCAACCAGGACGGGCGCTTCTCGCGGATCTGTTCGTAGAGCTTGTTCCGTTCCCAGTATTCGTTGTCGTTGTCGATCCAGAACCCGGCGAGATCCGCGTAGCGGTCCATGACCTCGTGGAAGAGGTCGTAGCTGTACTCGCCGAAGCCGGGGCGGGTGGTGAGGTCGACCTTCTTGCCCTTGTAGGCGGAGTACGCGGCGGAATCCAGCGACTCGACACCGGTCTCCTTGTGCCACTGGGGATCGTCAGTCATGTAGAGGATCGTCCGGACGCCCTTCGCGTTGCCCGCCTTGACGAGCTCGCCGAGGAGGTCGCGACGTGTGGAGCAGCTGCCCGGGATCGCCGACGGCCATGGCCGCGCGTAACCCAGCCTGCTGTGGAAGGTGGCCAGCACGATGTAGGAGGCGCCGAGCTTGCGGGCCTCGTCCACCCAGTAGTCCGCGTTCCAGCCGCCGTCGGTGACGGCGCGTTCCCAAGCGGCACAGTCGGTGTGGCGTGGCGCGGTGAACATGCCCCAGTGGAGGAAGAGTCCCGAAGTGGCCTCGCGCAGCCACTTCTGGCGGGGATGATGCACTTCCGCGCTCGCCGCGGTCGTGGTGAGCAGGCTCGCCAAGAGGGCGAGGACCAGGGCGAGCCAGGCGGTGCGGTGAACTCTCATGACCATCCGCTCTCATCCAGGGCATGGTTACCGAGAGATCCGATGATTGCGCCAGAAAACGCGGTGGTCAAGCCCCGATGAGCGGGACACTGGTGAAGTCATCCGAGGTATTTCGCGAACAAGGCCCTCTCGTCCGCAGTACGAGAGGGCCTTGCCGGTCGTGATTCAGATGTTGAAGCCCGGATGGGTCGCGAAGGCGTTGTCGATCACGAGGTTCCCGCGCTGGCGGGCCCGTTCACGCAACGCCGACGTCGTGCGGGCGCCCTGGGCGTAGAACCACCACAGGTAGAGCGCGCCGTACATCCAGGCGCCCTCGTAACCCCAGGTGGAGTCGGCGCCGCTCTTGCCGGCGCCGAACACCGAACCCGCCGGGAAGTTCGCGTTGTGCGGCTTCCCGCCCTGATGGCGCGATTCGTGGATCAGCGTCTCGGCGCGGCCGGGAACGTCCTTGGAGTACCAGAAACCCAGGTACAACTCGATCCGGTCGTCGACGAACGCACCTTTGAACGAGCGCGCGATGGCGCTGCCGTCACCGCACAGCGAGCGGAGGTCGTCGCAGTTGTCGCGGACGTAGCGGCGCGCCCAGTTCAGCATCGCCCCGGAATAGGCGTCGTTCTGGTAGTCCTGGGCCGAATAGGTCAGGAGATAGCACGCGTTGAACGTCCGGGCCAGCGGCTTGTCGGTGTTGCACGCGTCTTCCCAGCCGAAGCCGTCGTCCCAGTAGTCCTTGTTGCCCGCGAAACCGTAGGTGTTCCAGAAATAGTCGATGTAGGTCTGATTGCAGATCGAGGCGCCGTAGAAATTGTCCCCGGTCACGTTCTTGTCCGGCACTGTGTAACTGCAAGTGGCCATCGGAGATCACCTGTCTGTAGTAAGGGATTCGTTCTGGTTCAGGAGCGCGGAGGCTCCGGCGGTGGCACGTCGTCGGTCCGCGAGTCCTTCACGTAGCGGCCGCCGACGGCCTGCGGGACACCGCGGACGTCGACCCGCCGGATGTTCAGCAGCCGCTCGTCCTCGGTGCCGCTGAGCTCCTCGCGCACCCGGGCGGTGAGCTCGGTGTCCCCGGTCTCGGCGATGGCCTGCACCGCCGCGCGCCGCACCGTGAACACCTCGTGCCGGACCTGCCGCAGCAGCAGCTCCTTCGCCGCGCTGTCCCCGGTGGATGCCAAGCGCGCCAACGCTTCCACGGCGGTGGTGCGGATGATCACCTCTTCGCCGACGGTGCTGATCCCGTGTGCGGGATCGTCGGAACGCTCCGGCGGGATCGGCTGCCGCAGCACGTTTTCGAGCGCCGGGACGGCGGCGGCGTGCCGGAGGTCGGTGAGCAGCTGGACCAGGCCCCAGCGTTCGAGGTACTGCTCCTCGGACAGGGCGTCGTACTGCGCGCCGAGTGCCGGGACGACGTCGTCCGCCCGCTCGCGAAGCCGGTCGAGGCTTCGCTGGTAATTGCGCTCGGCGTCCTCGCCGGACGCGGCCATGGTTTCGGCGGCCTGGGTGACCAGTTCGCCGATTTCGCTGTTCGAGAAGCTTCCCAGGCCCGAACTGCCAGGGCCTGCTTCGAGGTTGTCGCCACCCGGGCCCAAGGACGGGGTGTCGGGATTGCGTGGGGTCGGCATGAGGTTCTCCTTCGCAGCGGCGGTGATGCTGACGGAAGGAAGGAACGCGATCCACGGCGGCAGATACCTGATTTTCCGAAAAATCGCCCTTTGGGGCAGAGCGGGATTTTCACCGCGGGAATCCGAAAAGGATTTTGCTCACCAAGAATATGGCGGCTGGCGTAAAGACTTCACGGATTCCCGCCCGTGGTCAATGACGGACGTCGATGACGACCCGGTTCGGAGAGGTCAGCGTGAACACGGTGACCGCTGTCCTCGACCGGACGCCGAGACCGATGGACAACGTGCCTTCGTAGTCGCCGGTGACCGCGACCGCCATGACATTGCGCAGAGTCCGCGTCCGGAACTTCTGCGGACCGGGATAGGTCGGATTCCCGGCGTCGTCGTGCGCGGCGGCCGGGGTCGCGGTGACCGCGATGAAGAATTCCCCGGTCAGCCAGACGATCTCGCCCGAACCGTCGGCGATCAGCTCGTCGACGAGGTCGTACCGGACGGCGGGTGCCGGGCCGGCGGTCAGGTCGAGCACGACCCGGTCGAACCCGGTGTTCTGGCCGGTGCGGATCCCCGTCATCGTGGGGATCGCCGGTGCCGCGACGGAAACGGGCGCGGTCGCGGCGATGGCGCCGGTCAGCATGAGGGAGGTGGCGGCGAGCGCTCCGAGCGCGCGCCGGAGATTGATGGCCATGGCGATGACCTCCTGCCGGAGAGTTGGTTCCGGAAAGACGCCCGGATCGCCGATGTGGTTGGTATTCTTCGCCTTATCGTTACCGATCGCCGTATAGTCGTCGAGCGATCTCGAAGTCGGCGGGAAATTGGTTTTTCACTCGCTCCGCGAGCGAATGCAGGTAACGAAGATCGCTTTTCGCGGATGCGATGAGATGCGTGAATCCACGGTCATCCTGCCGATAGCCGTCCTCCTGGGAGCCGAAGACGCACTGCACGTCGACGGTTTCTCGGCCCCAGCACAGGGCGCCGAGAAGGTACTGCTCGACGACGAGGTTGTAGTCCTCGAGTGGCGCGAGCCGCCGCCAGGCCGTCCGATTCTCGGCCGACTCCACCATGCGGACGGCGAGATCGGCGTAGTGGCGAAGAAGAGGAACCGCCGTACCGCCGACGATTCCGGTGCACAGGGCGGCTTCCCCGGTGTAACCGCGGAATTCCTCCGGCAGGAAGCCGCCGGTGCTCCGGACCGCCGCGGCGACGGCCGACGGCCGGTAGTAGCCGGCATCGGAAACCGGCGCGTGCTCGGGATTCTGCGCGACGATCTCCCCGTCCAGCCCATCCGCCGGGAAGCCCGGCCAGAGGAAGACGTCGTTGTCGATGTGCAGGAACGGTTCGCGCTGCTCCCGGTACGCGTGCAGCTTCCCGAGCGCCCACCAGGACGGGTTCTGGCCGTCGAGTCTGTTGAGTGTCAAGGAAATGTCGTCGAAGGGCAGCCGTAGCCGTTCGACGAGCAATCCGTATCCCCAGTCGTCGGTCACCAACGCGGTCGTGGGGAAGAGGCGGGACGCGAGGCGGAACGACAGGATCCAGGACAGCGCGTGGAAGAAGTCGCTGGGCCAATGTCTCCCGTGCCGGCGCCGGTACGGAGTACTCCAGAACGACCAGACCGCCCGGCGGATCGGGCGCGCGGCCCGGTCACCCGGACGGACCACGCGGACCCGCGGGGGACGCCAGCCGGGCTCGATGATCTCGCCGTATCCGCCGTGCCGGGGAATCCCGGGCGCGAGCAGATGGCCGCCGATGGCGACCGCTGTGCCGGGGTCGTATCCGTAGTACGGCATCGCGAAGTGGTTCGGGTCAGGGTGGTCGAACGTTACGCTCGTTTGTGGTGTACTAGTACACCTCGGGGCGCGACGACCGGCGGAAGCCTTCGCCGGTTCTGATCTTCACGGTCAGGAGGAGTTTCTTGTCGTCGATGGTGAGGGCGCAGCCCGTGTTCCTGGAACGTCTGCTGGTGGACGTGGAAATGCGGCGCGGAAGGGCATATCGGCGCCTGGCGGTGCGAACCGTCGTCGCCTGCGAGAACGGTGTCGGCGGTTACGTGACCGGCGATCCGCGGTCGATTCCCGTCAAAGCGATCTTCGGCTGCCGCGTGGAGACTTCGCCGGATGCCGTGGACCTGCGCTTCCCGAGACCGCTGCGCAAAGGAGAACGGCACGAGTTCGTGTCCCTCGTATGCCACGACGATCTCGGCGAGGAGACACGGTGGATCAACGTCGACGTAGACCATCAAGGGATCGCGCCGGGTGTCGTCGACGATGAGGGGAAGGTGACCGGAGGGCTGAACGTCAGCATCACGTTCGATGACCGCGTCCCCGAGGCCTGCTGGTGGTACGCCGGACAGTCCGAGCGCGAGCGCATGGTCCGGCCGCCGGCCGGCGACCGGCGTCTGCTCGAGATCCGGCGGGGCGTCGTCGAGCACACGTTTCGGGGGCCGTGCCGTCCGCGAGAGCCGTACGGCATCGCCTTCTGCTGATGGGGAGTGAACATGGCCGGTGACGTGGGCTTGGAGTCCCTGCTCGGCTACGCGCGTGAAGACCGGGTCGGGCTCTCGGTCGTACTCGCCGTGGCAGGAGCGAAGGTGGGCGAAGACGCGGCCTTCACGGAGAAGGCCGCTGCGCTGCTCTCAGTGGTCGGCGCTTTGATCGACCGCGGTGCGGTCCCCGGCGATCTGGTGGGCAAGGATCGCGACTTCGTGGCGTGGCCGGGGTCGAAGGACGAGGTGCTCTCGCGGTTGGCCTGTGAGGTCAAGGCGCTGGGGGAGGAGGCGGCGACGGGGGAGCTTTGCTGGATCCACGCTCCTGCTCCCGAAGCGTGCTTTTGACGTCGAGTCAGAGGTCGGCGGCGGATCTCCGTGCCACATGTTCGATGTGGTGAGAGGTGGCCATGGCGACCCAGCGCGACACCGAGCCGGCGGTTTTCCCGCCGGTGCGTCGGCATCGCGTGAGTTCATCGTCCCCCCATGAGTAGTCCGGCCCGGCGAAGTCGTTTCTTTCGACCAGCTCCTCGACCAGATCTGTGAATCGCTCGGCGGGGTCGTCGCCCTTTTCGACTTTGCGGCGCAGTAATACGGTCTTTCCCGGCACGGTGTAACAGAGGTACGGATTAGGGGTTCTCGGGTTGCCGTCGGACCTCGGCGGCCTTGGATGCGTCACGCCGTAGTCGCCGTAGTTGACCTCGTTCGTGCGGGCGTGGCGTACTTCGTTCCAGAGGGTGACTTCTGGGCGATCGCGTTCGGTTGTCACGTAGGTGGTTCGCTCGGCTGGGATGGATCCGGCCAGAAGTGTGGTCGACGCAGGGCCGAGCAGGTCTGACAATGCAGAGGCGGTTTCGGCTGCCGCGGTGGTTTGTTCTGGGCGGACGGCTTCGACGAAGCCGGCGTCGAGGATCGTGTGGACACGTCCCTGCCTCATGCCCGTGGACCTCATGATCGAGTCGATCCGTTCCAGGAGTTCGTGTAGCGGTCCGCTCGGCTGAGGGAGCCGGATGACAATGTCGCGATCTTGATGCTCGATCAGAAGACGCACTCTGCGTAACTCGTCCTCCGTGGCGCCGAGCCTGACGACTGGTATGAAATAGGCGACGTCAGGAGCGAAAAGCCCGTATTCGGCCTGTGCCGCCGATTCGATGGAGTGGTCGAGAAACTCGAGCGCCCCTCCCGGCTGTCGTGCGAGCGGACTGTCGGTTGCCAGCCAGGTGGTGTCGAGCCACAAGGGGCGGCCGTTGTACGCAGCCTGGACGGCGGCTCGGACGAGCGCGGGGAGGATCCTGCCAGTCGGTGTCACGGAATTGAGCAACTCGACCATCACACTTGCCGGTGCGTTTTGTGGTGATCGCAGACTGGTCAGGGCGGTCATCTCTCCGAGCTTGGCTTTGACCGCGACCAGTGGGCGAACGAGGTTCATCCGCCTTCCTCTCCGTGGACGGCGACATTGTCGAGCTTTCCAGTATCAACCAATGCATGTTCGAAGCCGTCCTCCGAGCAGGTGGCACAGGCTGCCCTCTGTGAGTGATCAGGTTCGTAACGTGCAGTAGTCCAGAGGTGTAGCTGAGGAGCCGCACATGGCGACGTTGGTGTCGTGAAGGTGATCACTCGGCGCGGGTTCCTGAACAATTCCGGTGCCGTAGTGCGAGCCGTCGAGGCCTGGTGAGACCTACCATGTCACGCGGCTCGGTGTTGGGATGGCTGAAGAGCGGCCAGTACCGCGCAGGCGGCGGCTGGTCCGACTTCGCCGCGGTTGGCCAGGGGCGAGGCGGCTCAGCTATGCCAGGAAGCCGATGAGTTCTTCGGTCCCGAGGAACGAGTGGGGCTATGGCGACGACTGGGAGCGGTCTCGTGACCGGGCTGCCCGCTACGGAACGCGGGCCGCGCTGGTTTTCGTCGCGAACCGGGTTCCGAAGCCGCGGCGACGGAGCTGACGATCGCCGTTTTCGCGTGGATTACAGGTCGGCATGGCTACCGGAGGCTCAGTGAAAAGACTGATCCATCGGTTGTGGCTGAATAGAGCTCTTGATCTTCATCCAGTGCGGTAACGCTCTCGGATCGTTCGAGCCGTTCGGCGAAGGCGCCCTGGGATTCCATGATGTCTTCTGCTCGCCCTTGGCCAAGGTGTCTGTCGACGACTTCGTCGATCATGCGCCGGATCGTCAGCTGCTGCCCTGCGAAACCAAAAGTTATGCTGATTCCACGAGCAACTCCGAACGGCGTGTCAAAGGCGATACGCTCCCGTGAGCTGCGGACGAGCCGGTTGCGCATGACATCAGGTGCCCAACGTTCGAGTCCGCCGAGATTGCCGCCGAAATCGGCAAGTGTTGCCCATGAGGCGCTCACGGCGGCGTTGACAAACTCGAGCGATGTCGGGACGCTCGTTCCTTCCGTCATGCGGAAGCGGCGAATTCGGCCGATGGTATCCGAGCTGACTTGGTACGACGGTTCGTCTGGTTCGGCGGGGTCGATGGCCAAATAACTGATTTCACTGTCGGCGCTGATCACGGACGTCGCCAAACCTTGGGGTATCGTGCCGCCGACGTCGATACCGTCGAGTTGCTGGACTGCTTTTGCGAGCTGCCTCACGGCGTTGCCGAGAGTCTTGGTCCCCTTGCATTCGAGTGTGCGGATCCGGTATTTGCCGTGATCTGACGCATCTTGGCCGATGAGGATGTAGTCGGGACGTTCCGCTCCCGCTTTCCGTACTGTATGCCGTACCCCGCCTGCGAAGATATAGCGGTCGTCTAGCGCGGCGTCGACGTCGACGATGGCTATCGGCTCGCGAGTGGGTCCGGATCGCCCAAACCAACGGCGAGCCAAGCAGGCGCCGAAGGCGATACCGATCTCCTCCGACGAAACCCGTCGTTGGTTTCCCGTAACTCGGCGGCCAGCATCGCTCAGTCTGAGACGCGGCCTCGGACGTCCAGTATTGAGGACGTCGAAGAAGCCCAGATATCGCATCAGCCCCCATTGAAGGTAAACGTCGAGTACGTCGTCCTGATAGCGCGGGGCTGTCACATAGGAAAGTTCGTGTAGTGCTTCGAATGGTCGAAGCACTACACCTCCATCCAGATTGGCGGCTGGTGACAGTGGTTTACGGGGTTTGGCAAAATTCGGAGCGGCCACGACGCGTTGGATGAGCGCGTGATTACTGTGTCCGCGGACGTGGACTTCCGAATTCATGACCTTGTGCGCATGAGCTAGATCCACGCCTCAGTGTCTCAGGTGCCGATGATCTCAGCCAGTTCACCAGCCGCGTTCGCGCCATTCCGCGAGCTTCGGACGCTCCGCGCCCAGCGTCGAGTCGTCCCCATGTCCCGGGTAGAACCAAGTCTCATCCGGCAGCTCGCCGAAGATCCGCGTCTCGACATCGTCGATCAACGAAGCGAAGTCCGAAGGCGAGCCGGTCTTCCCGACTCCGCCCGGGAACAGCGAGTCGCCGGTGAACAGATGCGGATGCCCGTTCGGGTCGCGGTACAGCAGGGCGATGGAGCCGGGGGTGTGGCCGCGCAGGTGGATCACCTCGAGGGTGATTTGCCCGACCTTGATCGTGTCGCCGTGTTCGACGAGGAAGTCCGGCGGGATCGGCAGCGGCTCGGCGTCCAGCGGGTGGGCGGCGGTGTTCGAGCCGTTCGCGCCGGCGACGGCGCCGAGGGCCTGCCAGTGGTCCTGGTGCTGGTGGGTGGTCACGACGGTCCTCAGCGCGGGCCTGTCGGGGCCGTGGCCGATGAGGTCGGAGATCCGTTCCGGGTCGTTCGCGGCGTCGATCAGCAGCGCCTCGTTCTCCGCGCGGCAGACGAGCAGATACGCGTTGTTGTCCATCGGGCCGACCGACAGCTTCGTGATGGTGAGCGCGTCCAGGGTGCGACGGGTGGCGTCGCCGCCTGGGTCGACATGCCCGGTGTAGGTCTCGACGATGTTCACACCGCACACGGTAGTCGTTCGCCTGCAATCGGTTCCACCCGCACAGGCGGCGCACAGGTGCACGACGTAGGCTCGCGTCGCCCCGCCAGCCGAACCACAGGACGCTCGTGCCCGACGCCTCGCCGCGCACCCCGCGCAAGATCAGCTGGGACGTCCTTCGCGTTGTCGCCGTCTTCGCGGTCATGCTCGGGCACGTCACCCATCAGGGGGCGCTTCTGCATCCGGAACTGGTGGGGTACCCCTTTCGGGTAACGGCTCAGTTCGGTGCGGCCATCCTTTTGGTGATCTCCGCCTTCTTCGTCTGCGCCAGCCTGCGGAAGGGGCGACCCGGGCGGTGGCTGTGGAGCCGCGCCGCGCGGCTGGTGCCCGCGTACCTGGTGGCGGTGATCGTCACCTACGTCGTCGCCCGGTACGCGACGATCCGGTTCAGCGGCCTGTCGTTCCCGCCCGGTCTGTCCGGGTTCCTGTTCGGAATTCCCCAAGGCCCGCCGACCGATCCGTCGCCCTGGTACATCCCCACCGGCGCCGATCTGCTCGGCAACCTGGGCATGGTCCAGGAATGGGGCTGGCGGTACGAACTCTTCTACTACCTCGACGGCGCCTACTGGACACTGCCGGTCCAGCTCATCGCCTTCACCGCCGCGGCCCTGCTGTGGCCGCGGCGGTGGCGTACCCACCGGCTCACGGTCGCGCTGCTCTGGGCGCTGATCCTGGTCCCGTTGTTCCTCCGGTTCGTCGTGTTCGACCCGGTTTCCACGCCGAAGCTCGCGGAGACCTTCTATTACGGCCTCGGCCTGCACCGCGTGCACGTCTTCGCCATCGGCATCGCGATCTGGCTGTGGTCGAAACGACGGCTGGCGCACTGGCATCTCGCGCTGTTCGTGTTCGCCGCGTGCGCCGCGCAGGACCTGCAGGTCTTCCCGTTCCACCACGCCCTGCCGAACGATCCGGAGCGCTGGCCGTCGGCCGCCGGGTTCGCGATCATGTTGCTGCTGGTGTGCCTGGCCGCGCGCGGGCCCGACTGGCGGTTCCCCGGACTCGCCAGGATCGCCCCGGCTGTCACCTGGCTCGCGGGCATCTCGTATGGTCTTTATCTGGTGCACCAGGAACTCGGTTACATCCTGGCCCGTGCCCTGCTGAACGTCGGCGTCCCCGGCTGGCTGCGGCTCCCCATCGTGCTGGCCGCCGCCGTCCTCGGGGGCTGGGCGATCACCGCTGGCGTGGAACGGCCGGTCCACCGGTGGCTCACCGCTCGCCGGGATCGACGCGATAAGCCTGGAAAACCGCAGGTCAAGGACTCGGAACCAGTTTCTGTCGGTGGTGCCTCGTAGCATGGAAGCGGCCGCCCGTGCAGCTCTCGACCGGGCCGGCGACCGCAGCTGAGAATGAAACCTGAAGGGACCCTGGCGTGGCTGATCGCCTCGTTGTTCGCGGCGCCCGCGAGCACAACCTCCGCGGTGTGGATCTCGACCTGCCCCGCGACAGCCTGATCGTGTTCACCGGTCTGTCCGGGTCCGGGAAGTCGAGCCTCGCCTTCGACACCATCTTCGCCGAAGGGCAGCGCCGCTACGTCGAGTCGCTGTCGGCGTACGCGCGCCAGTTCCTCGGCCAGATGGACAAGCCGGACGTCGACTTCATCGAGGGCCTCTCGCCCGCGGTGTCGATCGACCAGAAGTCCACGTCGCGCAACCCGCGTTCGACGGTCGGCACCATCACCGAGGTCTACGACTACCTGCGCCTGCTCTACGCCCGCGCCGGCAAGGCGCACTGCCCGCAGTGCGGCGAGGCGATCAGCAAGCAGACCCCGCAGCAGATCGTCGACCAGGTGCTCGCGATGGAGGAGGGCACCCGCTTCCAGGTGCTCGCGCCGGTGGTGCGCGGGCGCAAGGGCGAGTACCTCGACCTCTTCGAGAACCTGCAGCAGCAGGGCTACGCACGTGTCGTGGTCGACGGGACGATCCACCCGCTGACCGACCCGCCGAAGCTGAAGAAGCAGGAAAAGCACCAGATCGCCGTCATCATCGACAGGCTTTCGGTGAAGACGAGCTCGCGGCAGCGCCTCACCGACTCGGTCGAGACGGCGCTCCGGCTGGCCGACGGCCTGATCGAGCTGGAGTTCGTCGACCTGCCGGAGAACGATCCGCATCGCGTGCGCGGTTTCTCCGAGAACCTGGCTTGCCCCAACGGCCACCCGCTGGCGATCGAAGACCTCGAGCCGCGATCGTTCTCCTTCAACGCGCCCTACGGCGCCTGCCCCGACTGCACCGGTATCGGCGTCCGCAAGGAGGTCGACCCGGAACTCGTGGTCCCGGACGACGAGATGTCCCTCGGCGAGGGCGCCATCGCGCCCTGGGCCGGCGGCCAGAGCGCGGACTACTTCATCCGCCTGCTCGAATCACTGTCGGAGACCATCGGCTTCCGCATGGACACGCCGTGGCGCAAGCTGCCGGCGAAGGTGCAGAAGGCCGTCCTGCACGGCGTCGACGAGCAGGTCCACGTCCGCTACAAGAACCGCTACGGCCGTCAGCGTTCGTACTACGCGAGCTTCGAGGGTGTCATCCCGTTCCTCGAGCGGCGCCAGGAGCAGACGGAGTCCGAGTACATGCGCGAGCGGTACGAGGGCTACATGCGCGAGGTGCCGTGCCCGGCCTGTCAGGGCACGCGGCTCAAGCCGGAGATCCTCGCCGTCACCCTGGAGCACAAGACCCAGGGCGACCGGTCGATCGCCGAGGTCTGCGCCCTCTCGATCGCCGAGGCGTCGCAGTTCCTCGACGAGCTGGAGCTGGGCAAGCGCGAGCAGGTGATCGCCGGCGCGGTGCTCAAGGAGATCCAGGCGCGGCTGCGCTTCCTCCTCGACGTCGGCCTCAACTACCTCTCGCTCGACCGCGCCTCCGGGACGCTGTCCGGTGGCGAGGCGCAGCGCATCCGGCTCGCCACCCAGATCGGTTCCGGTCTGGTCGGCGTGCTGTACGTGCTGGACGAGCCGTCGATCGGGTTGCACCAGCGGGACAATCACCGCTTGATCGAGACGCTGGTCCGCCTGCGGGATCTGGGCAACACGCTGATCGTCGTCGAGCACGACGAGGACACCATCCGTTCCAGCGACTGGGTGGTCGACATCGGCCCCGGCGCCGGTGAGCACGGTGGCCACATCGTCCACAGTGGACCGTACAAGAAGATCCTGCGGAACAAGGACTCGATCACCGGCGCGTACCTGTCCGGCCGCACCAAGATCGAGGTCCCGGCGATCCGGCGCCCGATCGACAAGAAGCGTCAGCTGACCGTCGTCGGCGCGCGGGAGCACAACCTGCGCGGGCTCGACGTGTCGTTCCCGCTCGGCTGCCTCGTGTCGGTCACGGGTGTCTCGGGTTCCGGGAAGTCGACGCTGGTCAACGACATCCTCGCGACTGTGCTGGCGAACAAGCTCAACGGAGCGCGTCAGGTCCCGGGCCGTCACACCCGCGTGAACGGGCTGGCGAACGTGGACAAGCTGGTCCGCGTCGACCAGTCGCCGATCGGCCGCACCCCGCGGTCCAACCCGGCGACGTACACCGGCGTCTGGGACCACGTGCGCAAGCTGTTCGCCGCGACCACCGAGGCGAAGGTGCGCGGCTACCAGCAGGGCCGGTTCTCGTTCAACGTCAAGGGCGGCCGGTGCGAGGCCTGCGCCGGTGACGGCACGATCAAGATCGAGATGAACTTCCTGCCCGACGTGTACGTCCCGTGCGAGGTCTGCAAGGGCGACCGATACAACCGCGAGACCCTCGAGGTGCACTACAAGGGCAAGACCGTCTCCGACGTGCTGAACATGCCGATCGAAGAGGCGGCCGAGTTCTTCGAGCCGATCAAGGCGATCCACCGGCACCTGGCCACGCTCGTCGACGTCGGCCTCGGCTACGTGCGGCTCGGGCAGCCGGCGCCGACCCTGTCCGGCGGTGAGGCGCAGCGCGTCAAGCTCGCCAGCGAACTGCAGAAGCGGTCCACCGGCAAGACGGTCTACATCCTCGACGAGCCGACCACCGGTCTGCACTTCGAGGACATCAGCAAGCTGATCGGCGTGATCAACGGGCTGGTGGACAAGGGCAACACGGTGATCGTCATCGAGCACAACCTCGACGTCATCAAGACCTCGGACTGGATCATCGACATGGGCCCCGAGGGCGGTTCCGGTGGTGGCACCGTGATCGCGGAGGGCACGCCGGAGCACGTCGCTTCGGTGGAAGAGAGCTACACCGGTCAGTTCCTCAAGACCGTTCTCGCTTAGGGGCTCGTGAGTGGCAAGGACGGTTCTAACCGTCCTTGCCACTCACGAGGTCCAGAACGTGCGAAGCGGGCCCGTAGTAGAAGGCGCGCAGCCGATACGAGGCGCCCTCTTCGCCCGGCATGGTGGCGAGCCCGGCCGACGTCGTCCCCGGATCGGCGACCTCGATCGGCACGAACCCGTCCGTGCCGGGTTTCTTGATCTCCACCAGGAAGCCGTCCTCGTCGCTGGAGCGATCGGCCCAGCTGAACCGCACCATCTCCTCCGGCGCGGGCTCGGCCCGGAACGACGCCGGGGCGGCCGATCGATCGCCCGACCGCAGCGGCACGGCGGGTCCGGAAGCGGCGGGAGTCGCGGGGCCGGACACCGTCACGGCGTCCGAAGCGGCACCGTAGAACGGCCGGATCCGGTAGTAGAACCGCGTTTCCGGGATCAGGTCCGGATGCCGGAAGGTCGTCTGCCGAGGCGGCACGAACTGCAGGATCGTGTACTCGCCGTGCGGATCGGTGGTGTACTCGACGATCCTGCCCGCGGCGGCCGGATCGTCGTCGGGCCAGCTCAGGTCGACGTTCACCGGATCCGTCAGCGTCGCGGTGAAGCCGGGCTCCTCGCCGCAGCCCGACACGAAAGCGACCGCCAGCAGCACGGCCGCGAGTTTCCTTGGCACGCCGAGACCCTCCCGGGAATCAGGCGGCGGCGGAATCCGGAGGCGCCAGCATACGAGCGCGTCCGGTGATCGACAAGCCCCCGGTTGAACCGCGTCCCCCCGCCGTCCGTGTGGGAGGCAAGAGGAGGCGGCCATGGAGAACCGAGGAGAGGCCGGTGCCGATGCACAGTTCGATCGCGGCGGGCGCCGAACGATCCACTCTGCCCCTGCGGGTTGCAGTACTGTCCTCGCCGACCCAGAAGACCGTCGGGAGGACGCGAGTGGCGATCGGAGGCTGGCGGCCGAAAAAGGCCAAAGGCGAGGACTTGGTCCGGCACTTGTACGCCGAACACGGGCGAAGCCTGCTGGCGTACGCGACAAGGCTGACCGGGGACCGCGCGGCCGCGGAGGACGTCGTGCAGGAGACCTTGGTCCGGGCCTGGAAACACGCCGAAGACCTGGAGAACGACGCGAAGGGATCGGTGCGGGGCTGGCTGCTCACGGTCGCTCGGAACATCATCACCGACCGCGCGCGGGCCAGGGCGGCGCGGCCACCGGAAGTGGCGGAGCCTGCCGAAGGCGTGCCCACCCCGGCGGTGGAGCGGGACCACGCGCAGGGCGTCGTGGACTCGATGGCCGTGCTCGGGGCGATGGACGGCCTGTCCACGGAACATCGTGAGGTACTGGTGGAGATCTACTACCGGGGCCGGACGGTGGCCGAAGCGGCGAGGTCGCTGGGCGTGGCCCCGGGTACCGTTAAGTCGAGATCCTATTACGCGTTACGGGCGCTCAGAGCCGTGATGTCCGGACCCGGGAAGGAGGTAGCGCGATGAGTGCGGTGGGACACGACCAGGGCCAGCTCGCCGCCTACGTCCTCGGCGGGCTGACGCCGGCGGAAGCGGCCACGTTCGAGACGCATCTGGCGAATTGCCCGACGTGCCGTCGTGAGGTGCGTGAGCTGTCGGAGCTGCGCCACCACCTCGACGAGGTGCCCCCGGAGGCGTTCCTCGAAGGACCGCCCGACGGGGGAGATCTGCTCCTGCAGCGCACGTTGCGTCAGGTCCGCGAAGAAGAGGGGAACCAGGAGCGCAAACCGCGGCGGATCCTCGCCGTCGCCGGTGCCGCCGTACTGGTCGTGGTGGCGCTCGGCGCGGGTGTCCTGGTCGGACGGCAGACGTCGCCCGAACCGTCGACGGTGGCCTTGCCGGTGCCGACGGCGACCGCCCCGGTGCCCGGCACCCGCGACCTCGCGGCGACCAACCGGGACACGGGTGTGCAGCTGGCGGTCCGGGTGACCCCGGCCGCGGGCTGGGTGCGCCTGCACGCGAAGGCGACAGGCGTCCGCGAAGGCGAGAAGTGCGCGCTCATCGTGGTGACCAAGAGCGGAGAGCGGGTCAACGCCGGCAGCTGGCTCGTTTCGGAGAAGGGGCAGCGTGAGGGCACCGGCGTCGACGGTTCCGCGTTGGTCGCTCCGAACGACGTGGCCTCGGTCGACGTCGTGACGATGGACGGCCGGAACCTGGTGTCGGCGCAGGTATGACGGGTTCGCTCACGGGTCGCGGAGGCGGTTGGTACCGCTTCCGCGACACGTGGGTGCTGCCCGCCTCGCCCAAGGCGGTTTTCGACGCGGTCGTCGACTTGGCCGCGTATCCGTTGTGGTGGCGGGACGTCCGTTCGGTCAGCCGGGTCGACGAGGACACCGCCGAACTCGTCTGCCGCTCCAGGCTGCCGTACGCGCTGACCGTCCGGATGCACCGTGACCGTCAGGACGAGCGTGAGGGCAGGCTGCGAGTGCTGCTCAGCGGTGACCTCGAAGGGACGCTGGCCGGTGCGCTGGTCGCGGTGGGGAACGGCACGAGACTGGAGATCACGCAGGAGGTCGAGGCACGGAAACCGTTGCTGCGCAAGCTCGATCGTGTCGCGCGGCCGGTCTTCCGGATCAACCACGCGCTCATGATGCGACGCGGGCAACACGGATTACGGGGGTATTTGGGGGCCACGGCGGGTTAGGCTCCCGCCATGCGTGTCGCCACCGTGCAGCCGTTCACCGTCCCCGCCGGCCTCGCCGCGAACATCACCGAACACGCCAGGCTCCTCCGCATCGCGGACGCCGATCTCTGCGTCTTCCCCGAACTCTCCCTGACCGGTTTGGAATTCGAGGCGCTCGCCGCCGATCCGGGGCTCTGGCTGACGTCGGACGATCGGCGCCTCGAACCGCTTCGGGAGGCTTGCCGGGCTAGCGCGGTCCACGCCGTCGTCGGACTGCCGCTGGTGGAGGACGGCCACCGGTACATCGGTTCCCTCGTCCTCGGTCCCGACGGGGAAACCGTTGCCACCTATGCGAAAAGGAACCTCCACGACAGCGAGGAAGAGCTCTTCGAACCGGGTGCGCGGCAGGTGATCGTCGAGGTCGGCGGCAGGCGCCTCGGTCTGGCGATCTGTCTCGACGCCGCGAACCCGGACCACGCGCGGGAACTCGCCGAGGCGGGCGCCGAGGTGTACGTCCTCAGCGCGCTCTTCAGTGAGGGCCAGGAACAGCGGCTGCTCGACCAGGTCGGCGTCGCGGCCGGACACGGGATGTGGGTGGTGCTTTCCCAGTACTCCGGCAAGACCGGCGGCATGGCCGCGTTCGGCGGCAGCGGGGTCTGGAAACCCGGAGGCGCCGCCGAGGTGCGTCTCGGCGGCGAAGTCTCCGAGTGGGCTTACGCGACGATCGCCTCTTGAACCTTCCGCGCGCGAAGGAGCACTGTCGCGGCGAAGACGGCGAGAGCGAGCAGCCCGGCGCTCAACGCGTACGCGGCCCGATAGCCGCTGGCGAGCGCTTCGGGCATCGCGGCTCCTTCGGCCAGCAGTGATCCGGTGCGCGAAGCGGCGGTGGTCGCGAGGACGGCGGTCCCGATCGCCGCGCCGATCTGCTGCGTGGTGTTGATCAGCCCGGAGGCGACCCCGGCGTCGGCGGGCGCGACGTCGGACATCGCCTGTCCCATGAGCGCCGGCATCGCCGCGCCGAACCCGACGCCCATCAGCACGAGCGCGGGCAGGACGTCCGTCGCGTAGTCGCCGTCGGCCTGGACGGTGGCGAGGAACCCGAGCGCCAGCGCGACCAGCGAGAGCCCGCCGACGAGGACCGTTCGCGCTCCGAAGCGGTGGTTCAACCGCTCGGCGAAGACCAGCGACATCACCGCGATCGAGAGCGGGGCGGGCAGGAAGGCGAACCCGGTGCTCAGCGCGTCGAGCCGGAGCACGCGCTGCAGGTAGAGCGCGGTGATGAACTGGAAACCGAACAGCCCGGCGACCATCAGGACCATCACCGTGTTCGCCCCGGACACCGCGCGGAGGCGGAAGATCCGCAGCGGCAGCAACGGTCGGCGTGCCTTCGCCTGCCGGAGCACGAATCCGGCGAGCAGGAGCAGCGACACCGCGAGCAGGCCGAGCGTGCGGGCGTCGGCCCAGGTGTACTCCTCGGCCTTGACGATGGTGTAGATCAGCAGCATCAGGCCACCGGTGACCAGCCCGGCGCCGGTCACGTCGGTGCCGCCGCGCAAGCCGGGGCCTCGATCGTCCGCGAGCAGCCGGACGGCCAGCGCCAGCGCGATCGCGCCGATCGGCAGGTTGACGAAGAACGTCCAGTGCCAGTCGAGCAGCTGGGTGAGCGTTCCGCCCGCGATGAGCCCGATCGACGATCCGGCGGCCTGGGTGAAGCTGTAGACACCGATGGCCTTCGCCCGCGCCCGCGGTTCCGGGTAGAGCGTGGTGATCATGCCGAGCACGACGGCCGACGCCAGCGCGCCACCGGCGCCCTGCAGGAAACGGAACCCGATGAGCTGCGCCTGGTCCTGCGCGATTCCGCAGAGCAGCGAGGCGAGCGTGAACAGGCCGAGCCCGGCGAGGAAGACTCGTTTCCGGCCGATCAGGTCGCCCAGCCTGCCGGACAACAGGAGCAGCCCGGCGAACGCGATCAGGTAGGCGTTGACCACCCAGGCCAGTGTCGAGGGGGTGAAGCCGAGGTCGTTCTGGATCGCGGGCAGCGCGACGGCGACGATCGAGCCGTCGAGGACGACCATCAGGGAAACGGCGCAAAGGACGGCGAGGGCGAAAGCGCGCATGGTGTTCCTTCGAGATATCCCCAGGTGATGCCTTGGTGCATCACTTGTAACAGCGCCCATCTTGTGTGACTCTGTTCCTCGCCGGAAGGAGGCACTTTCATGTCCCAGGGGAACACCGATGTGACCGCGCAGGCCAGGGTCGTCGATCCCGAAAAACTCGAGGTGTGCACCGTGCTCGAGGTGATCAACCGGATCAGCGGCAAGTGGGCTATCGGCATCCTGCTGGAGGCCACGCGCGGCCCCGTGCGGTTCACCGAGCTGGAGCGCTCGGTGGAGGGGATCAGCAGGCGGATGCTCACCCTGACGTTGCGGAATCTCGAACGCGACGGCCTGCTCGTGCGCACCGTGTACCCGACGGTGCCGCCGAAGGTGGAGTACGAGGCCACGCCGATGGCGAAGGAACTCTATGCGTCGCTGAGCGGCCTGCTGAGCTGGGCCGAGCGCCACCGTGACTCGATCGCCGCGTCCCGTGTCGTCTACGACGAGAAGGTCAGCGCCTGACGTCCGCCGCGTGCACGGCGCGCTGGACGTGCGAGCACAGCATGGCGAAGTACATCTTGTGGAATGGCAGGTCCGTGCTGTTCTTCGCGGACCAGCTTTCCCAGAGACCGCCCGGTCGCAGATAGCGTGACGTGTACGCGGTCGTGAGATCGGCGTCGATGTGGTGCAGGGCCGCGAGCGCCCATTCCTGGTCGTAGCGCAGGTCCGGCCGCGCGAGGTACTGGTCCAAATAGGACACGAGGATTTCGGCGTCGGCGATCGTGCCGAACCGGGCGAGCGCGAAACAGTAGCCCTGCCCGGCGAAGACCAGGCCGCTTTCCAGGAGCAGTTCCCGGATGCGGCCTCGCCACGCGGTGCGGCGGTCGACGCCGATCAGCCAGGCCGCGGTGATCCGTGGCCGCCAGTCCGCCGCGAGCAGTTCGCCCAGTTCGTCGTCGGTGATCGTCCGCGCGTCCTCGACGAGGTCTCGCAGGAAGGCCTCGCGTTCGGGGTCGCTCATCATCCCGGCGAAGTTGCCGTGCAGCAGCTTCGAGTACCGCGAGACCACGTAACGGTCGATGGCGTCCGGCATGCCGCTCAGCTTCCCAGAAAAGAAGGAACCGCGGTGCGAGGACGGGGGACCCTCGCACCGCGGTTCCGGTTCGCCGCCGGGCGCTACGCGTGCGCCACGGTCTTCTCCCTGTCGCCGTCGGGATCCCGCGAAGTGTCGGGATGGTCGTCGATCAGGGTGGCTTCGTCGAACGGGGCCTGGCCGCTGAAGACCCGGTTGGCCTGGTCCCGGTCGAACTCCTTGGTCCAGGTCCCGACCAGGACGGTCGCGACGGCGTTGCCCGCGAAGTTGGTCAGGGCGCGGGCCTCGGACATGAACCGGTCGATGCCGAGGATGAACCCGACGCCGTCGACCAGTTCCGGCCGGTGCGACTGGAGACCGCCCGCGAGGGTGGCGATCCCGGCGCCGCTCACGCCCGCCGCGCCCTTCGACGCGATGATCATGAACAGCAGCAAGGAGATCTGCTCGCCCACGCCCAGCGGCTGGTCCTGCGCGCTGGCGATGAACAGCGTCGCCATCGTCAGGTAGATGGCCGTGCCGTCGAGGTTGAACGAGTACCCGGTGGGCACGGTGATGCCGACGACCGGTTTGGACACCCCGAGGTGCTCCATCTTCGCGATCAGCCGCGGCAGGGCCGACTCGGACGACGACGTCGACAGGATGAGCAGGAATTCGCGGCCGAGGTAGCGCAGCAACGTGAAGATGTTGATCCGCGCGCCGATCCACAGGACCGAGCCGAGCACGCCGAACACGAACACCAGGCAGGTCAGGTAGAAGCCGATCATGATGACGGCGAGACTGCGCAGCGCGCCCCAGCCGGTTTCGCCGACCACCGCGGCGATCGCGCCGAACGCGCCGACCGGGGCGGCCCACATGATCATGGCGAGGATGCGGAAGACGAGCCGCTGGATGTGCTCGATGCCGCGCCGGATCGGCTCGCCCTTGGTGCCCAGCTTCTGCACGGCGAAGCCGGCGAGGAGCGCGACCAGGAGTGTCTGCAGCACCTGGCCTTCGGTGAAGGCGGAACCGAAGCTGGTCGGGATGATGCCCATCAGGAAGTCGACGGTGCCTTCGCCGCCTTCGGCCTGCGAGTGCGCCTTCGCGGCGGCGGCGGGGTCGAGGTGCAGACCCTCACCCGGGTGCAGGAGGTTGCCCACGACGAGGCCGATCGCGAGCGCGAACGTCGACATCATCAGGAAGTAGCCGAGTGACAGCAACCCGACCTTGCCGACCTTCGCGGCCTTCGCCACCGATCCGATGCCGAGCACGATGGTGCAGAAGATGATGGGGGAGATCATCATCTTGATCAGGTTGACGAAGCCCGTGCCGAGCGGCTTGAGCTCCTTGGCCAGACCCGGTGCGGCGAACCCGACGATGACGCCGAGGACCACCGCCGCGATCACGGCCAGGTACAGGTAGTGCATCTTGTCGCGGCGTCGTGGCGCCGCTTCCGGCGTTGTAGGCACCTTTGCCTCCAGCTCAGGGGGTGTCCGTGGGATTGCCGGTCACTATCACCCGGGCTGGTGAGCTGGGTCACGGTTGTGTTCATTGAGTTCGCACGAGTGGTTTCCGGGGAATTCCGGCCGGGCGGGCCGCGGGCCCCGGTGCCGGTGTGCTGGTATGGGCGGGTGCCCTCGACGACGCGGATCCGGACCAGACGCGGCAGTCTCGCCCGTCAGCTGCTGATTCTGCAGCTCGTGGTGCTTTTCGTGCTCGTCGCGGCCGGGGTGACGTTCGCGTACCTCGATTCGGTCAGGGCCACCGAGGACCGGGCGCGGGACAAGGTGACCGCGGTTGCCGAAGCGGTGGCGGACGCCCCCGGGGTGCTGGCCGCACTGTCCACATCGGAGCCGACCCGGACACTGCAGCCGTTCGCGCAGAGTGTCCGCGCGGACACGGACGTGGATTTCGTGACCATCATGGACAAGAACGGCATCCGCTACACACATCCGAATCCGGCGCTGATCGGGCAGCCGTTCATCGGCAATATCGGTGAGGCACAGCGCGGCGGCAAGGTCGTGGAGACCTATGCCGGTTCGCTCGGCCCGTCCGAACGTGTCGTGGTCCCGGTACGCGGCGCCGCCGGGCAGGTCGTCGCGCTGGTTTCGGTCGGTATCACGGTCGAAGCGATCGACGCGGAACTGCGGGAACGCCTGTGGCCGCTGATCGGGGTCGCGACGGCGGTGCTGGTGGTCGGCGGGATCGGCAGCTATCTGGTCAGCGCCCGGCTCCGGCGGCAGACCAGGGGGATCGCGCCGGAGGAACTGAGCAACCTGTTCGAGTACCACGAAGCCGTCCTGCATTCCGTGCGCGAGGGGCTGCTGCTCGTCGGCGGGGACGGGCGAGTGGTGCTGTGCAACGACGGAGCACGGGCGCTGCTGGGCGTCACCGAGGACGCCGTCGGCCGCGAACTGTCCGCATTGGACATTCCCGAAGATCTCGTCGAAGCGTTCACCTCGGGCGAGGAGCGCACCGACGAGCTGCATCTCACCGAGGCCAGGGTGCTCGTCGTCAGCACGTCGCCGGTGCGCTCGCGCGGGAAGGCGATGGGCACCGTGGTGATCCTGCGTGACCACACGGAACTCCAGGCGCTGACCGGCGAGCTGACCACGGTGCGCGGACTGGCCGAGGCGTTGCGGTCGCAGGCGCACGAAGCGGCGAACCGGCTCCACACCGTCGTTTCACTGGTCGAGATCGGCCGCCCCGAACAAGCCGTCGAGTTCGCGACCGAAGAACTCGCGCTGGCGCAGGAACTCACCGACCGCGTGGTCGGCGCGGTCGCCGAACCGGTGCTCGCGGCGCTCCTGTTGGGCAAGGCGGCGGAGGCGAGCGAGCGCGGCGTCGAGTTCACGATCACGCCCGACACCGTCATGGAGGACGCGGACACCGGCGTCCCGCCGCGAGATCTGGTGACCATCCTCGGCAACCTGATCGACAACGGCATCGACGCGGCCGCGGGCAACGCCGGCCACGGCGGGCGGCCAGGGGTCGAGGTCACGGTCCGGGCGGACGCCGACGGGTTGCTCCTGCGGGTCGCCGACACCGGGCCGGGCGTCGAGGACGTCGAAGAGGTCTTCCGGCGAGGGTGGTCCACCAAACCGGAGGACGGGCACGGGCTCGGGCTGGCGCTGGTGGGTCAGGCGGTGCGGCGGCACAGTGGGACGATCGACGTCGGCCGCGACGAGGGCGCGGTGTTCACCGTTCGTCTGCCGCCGAAGGAGTCCGCGCGATGATCAAGGTGCTGGTCGTCGAGGACGAGCCGGTGGCCGCCGACGCGCATCGGGTGTACGTCGAGCGGATGCCCGGCTTCACCGTGGCCGGGGTCGTGCACTCCGGCGGCGACGCCCTGCGGTTCTGTGAACGCGAACCGGTCGACCTGGTACTGCTGGACTTCTATCTCCCGGACACACACGGCCTGGCCGTCTGCCGGTCGCTGCGCGCGGCCGGACTCCCGATCGACGTCATCGCCGTGACCTCGGCGCGGGATCTGGCGCTGGTGAAGGCCGCCGTGTCGGTCGGCGTGGTGCAGTACCTGCTGAAACCGTTCACCTTCGCCTCGCTTCGGGAGAAGTTGGAGCGCTACGCCGAATTCCACGGCGCTTCGGGTGAGGTCACCGGACAGGCCGAGATCGACCGCGCGCTCGGCACCCTGCGCACCACCGAGCGGCAGGCACTGCCGAAGGGGATGAGCGGGCAGACGCTGGAGGCGATCACCGAAGTCCTCGCCTCGGCCGCCGACGGCCTCTCCGCCGGGGCGGCCGCCACCGCGATCGGCGCTTCCCGCGTCACCGCGCGCCGCTACCTCGAATACCTCGCCGACAACGGCCTCGCCCAGCGCGAACCCCGCTACGGCCAGGTCGGCCGTCCCGAAGTCTGGTACAAGCCGAAAACCGTATAACGACCTATACGGTCGGTCGGTGTCGACCATCGTCGTATGCGGACATGCGCATGTCAATAGGTCGAAAGTGTTGGTAAATCACCAGCCGTCTGACGCTACGAAAGTCGGTGCCGGGGCGCGGCCGGGGCTCCTAAATTCACGGACCATTCCGTTGTCCTCACAAGGAGTGGGTCCATGGCAAGGAAGTTCTTCGTCTCGGCGTCCGTGAGCTTGGCGCTGCTGGCCGTCCCGGTCACCGCGGGCCAGGCCACGGCGGCGGTCCAGCCTGCTCAGAAGGCCGCGGCGGCGACCACGGTCTACTACGACGCCTCGGGAGCGCCCAGCTTCCGGGCCGCCATCCAGGCCGGCGTGGCGAACTGGAACAACTCGGTGTCGAACGTGAAGCTGCAGGAGAGCTCGTCGGGCGCCACCCTGCGCTACACCGAGGGCAACGACCCCTCGGGTTCGTACGCCGAGACCGACGGCCACGGCCGCGGCACCATCTTCATCGACTACACGCAGGCGAAGCAGTACGACCAGACGCGGATCGCCGCGCACGAGACCGGCCACGCGCTCGGGCTGCCGGACAACTACCAGGGCCCGTGCTCCGAGCTGATGTCCGGCGGCGGCCCCGGCCCGTCCTGCACCAACGCGACGCCGAACGCCCAGGAGATCTCGCGGGTGAACTCGCTGTGGGCCAACGGCCTGCTGTCGAACGGCACCATCCAGCGCATCTACAACTGACGCTTCGGGTCGCCTCGTGAGTGGTAAGGGCGGTTAGAACCGTCCTTACCACTCACGAGAATTCGTAGGCGCCGGCATCGACCGCCGCGCCGGAGTACACGGGATTGCCGTCGACGTCGCGGTCGTCGTACTTCGTGGTGCCGAGGTCGATCGCCGGGCTGCCCGCCCGCAGGATCAGGTTCGTGGCCGAGGTGAACCTCGGATCCGCGACCTTGTCCGTCGCGCCCGCGGTGAACTGCCGGAGCCCGCCGAAGTACACGTTGTGGTCGGTCGCGGTGAAGGTCGCGTCCGCGTAGCCGACCTTGTACGCGGCCTGGACGATGTTTTGCGTCATCGTCAGCATCCGGTTCGTGCAGCCGCCGTAGCAGACGAAACCCTCCGCCTCGGCGTTCGGGAGCGCCAGCGAGTTGTTGCGGAACACCGTGCCGAGCACCGGCCCGTTGCCGTCCTCGGCGCCGCGCGTGATGATCCCGCCGCGTGTCTTGGCGCCGAAGACCGCGTTGTACTCGAAGACGTTGCCGGTCGAGACGCCGTCGGGGTCCTTCGCGTCCGTGCCGAGCTCGGTGAAGGTCTCGTTGTCCTCGGAGATGTTGTGGTGGATGACGTTCCGGGAGCCGTAGAAGATCTCGACCGCGGCGCCGTCGAGTCCGCCGAAGTCGTCGGCCTTCGCGATCGAACCGCTGATCCGGTTCCAGCCGATGTCGGAGTCGTTGCCCTGGACCAGCACGGCGAACGCGCCGGAGTCGTCGTTGCCGCCCGGCGTCACCACGGTCATGTGGTTGTTGTCGACGAGGTCGTTCTGCGTGACCTCGGTGCCGTCGGCCGACGGCGCGATGTACACGCCGGCGCCGGCACCGGTGATCAGGTTCGACAGCACCTTGTTGCGATCGCCGGACACCTTCACGCCGGCCCACGAACAGCGTCCCGCGTCGGCGGCGACGCCGATCTGCAGGTCCTTCACCACGTTGTCGTCGCCTGGAAGGTCGACACATGCTTCGGCATTGCCCTTGACGATCGGCCGCGCGCCGGTGCCGTACGCGCCGATCGTGACGCCCGACCCCTTGACCGTGAGGCCGCCGGACCAGTTCCCGCCGCGACGCAGCAGGACGGTGTCGCCCGCCGCGAACGTCGTCGCGGAGACCTTCGCCAGTGACTTCCACGGAGCCTGCTGAGAAGTGCCGCTCGCGGTGTCGCTGCCGGAGACCTGATCGACGTAGTACGTCTTCGAAGCGGCTTCGGCCGTCGTGAACCCGGTGCACGCGACAGCGGTGAGCACGGCCACGGAAAGCAGTTTCCAGGACATGCCGCGGACCGTAACCACCTGCCGCACAAGGGTCGTACAAAGACCCCGGCGGCTTTAGCATGATCGGATGCGTCGGGCGTCGCGGATTCTCGTACCGGCCGCGCTGCTGTTCAGCGCCATGGTGGCGAGCAGCGGGGTCGCGTCCGCACCGCCACCGCCGGTGATTCCCGCCGCCGGGCTGAACGAGCTTTGGAACGACTACGGCGATCAGGGCGGGCACTGGACCGGCGGGGATCGCACGGTGTCGGTCCCGCTGCCGGACGGCCGCACGGCGTGGCTGTTCTCGGACACGTTCCTCGGCACGGTGAACCCCGACCACAGCCGCCCTCGGGACAGTCCCATCGCGCGCAACACCCTGGTCGTCCAGCGGCCCGACGGCACGCTGGGGGAGACGCTGCACGGCGGTACGGCCGACGACCCGAAGGCGCTGATCGGTCTCGCGGGTTCGGGCGAGCACTACTGGGTCGGCGACGGCGTCGTCGAGGGTGACGTCCTGCGGGTGCTCTACAACCGATACCGCACGACGGGCCCGGGCGGCCTCGACTTCCGGATCACCGGGACGTCGCTGGCCACGTTCCGTCTGCCCGACCTGACGCCGTCCGAGCTGCTGGTGATTCCGGTGAGCGCGAAGGTCGCGTGGGGATCGGAGCTGCTCGAAGACGGCGGTCACACCTATGTCTACGGTGCCGAACAAGGCCATCTGAGGCTCGCCAGGGTGCCAGCCGGGGGCCTTCGCGGACCTTGGCAGTTCTGGACCGGCGCCGGTTGGTCGTTCCGCGAGGAGGACTCGGTCCGGATGCTGTCCGGTGTCGGAACGGCGTTTTCGGTGAACCGTGTCGGCGGCGAGTACGTGCTGATCACCATGGACACCAGCCCCGGCTTCAGCCCGGTGATGCTCGCCTACACCGCGAGTACGCCGACCGGCCCGTTCCGGGATCCTGTCGTGCTCCACCGGGCACCCGAAGCCAGTGACCGGCGCATCGTCTACGACGCGACGGCGCATCCGCACCTGAGCCGTCCCGGGAAGCTCACGGTGTCGTACAACGTGAACAGCCTGGATCACGCCGACAACATCGCGGACGCGCGGATCTACCGGCCGCGGTTCGTCGAGGTCGACTGGCCCCCTCAGCCGATCTGGCCTCGTGAGTGGCAAGGACGGTTCTAACCGTCATCGCCACTCACGAGGTTTGGCAGCACCGCACTCGCGTGCTGGAAGGCGTAACTCGCGTGATCAACGGCGGAACACCGAGTCCCGCCTCCAATCACGCGAGTTACGCCCTCCATCACGCCGCGCTTGTGTTCCCAGTCCGTGAAGGCCTCCTTGAGGGACCCAGAGTCCCTCAAGGAGGCCTTCACGGACTTCACAGTCACGCGTTCACCGCTGCCGAGGCCGCCCGGGGACACCCGGCCGCGTCTGCCAGGGATGCGGCCCGTCGAGCGGCCGGTATTCGACGCCCAGCGCGTCCAGCCGGGGCAGGTGGTGGTCCCGCAACCGCGGCAGGAACTCCGCGTAATCCCGTCCGTCCGGGTCGCTCCACGCCACCTCGGCGAAAGCGCACAGGCGCGGGAAAGCGACGTAGTCCACCCGCCGCACGGTGTCGAGATGCTCCGACCACACCTGCGCCTGCGCGCCGAGGATCGCCTTCCCCTCGGGGTAGTCGGCGGGCACCGGCTCGTAGCCGTAGAAGCTCTCCAACGTGCTCAGGTACCCGACCGGGATCGGTTCGTCGGGATGGTCGGACTGCCGGTGGTCCAGGTACACGTGGTCCTCCGGGCACATGACGACGTCGTGCCCGGCGGCCGCCGCGCGGGCACCGGCCGCCTCGCTCTGCCACGAGCCGATGACCATCGGCGGCAGATCGCCCGCTTCGAGCACCTCGTCCCAGCCGAGCGGACGACGTCCCCGGGCGACGAGGTGCTGCGCGATCTCGCGGACGAACCGGCCGTGCTCCTCGGTCGCGCCAGGCACCTCGTCGCCGCCGAGCGCGATGACCTCGGACGGGAAGATGTCCAGCACGTGGTCGAAGACGCGTTTGAAGAAGTCCACAGTGGACTTCTCGGTGTTCAACAGCGACGTGCTGATACCCCAGCTCGTCCAGACCTCCCACGGCTCGGCGGTCTCCGGCCCGAGTTCGGGATAGGCGGCGATCGCGGCCCTGGCGTGGCCGGGGATGTCGACCTCCGGGACGACCGTCACCGAACGCGCGGCGGCGTACGCGACGATCTCACGGAGGTCGTCGGCCGAGTAGAACCCGCCGTGCGGCCGTCCGTCGCGTTCCGGTCCGTCGTGCCGTCCGACCATCGACGACTTCCGCCAGCCGCCGACCTCGGTCAGCCTGGGGAACTCGGGGATCTCGATCCGCCAGCCCTGGTCGTCGGTCAGATGCAGGTTGAGCACGTTGAGCTTGTGCGCGGCGATCAGGTCGACGAACCGCAGCACCTCGGCCTTGGTGCGGAAATGCCTCGCCACGTCGAGCAAACAACCGCGCCAGCCGAACCGCGGGTGGTCGGTCACGACACCGCACGGGATCGTCGCCTGTCCACTGTGGATCGGCGCGGCCCGGAAGGCGTCCGGCCCGATGAGCTGCCGGAGCGTCTGGCGGCCGTAGAACTCTCCTGCCTGGTCGGCCGCGTGCAGGGTCACGCCGGACGGGTCGATCTCCAGCCGGTAGCCCTCGGCGGGCAACGCGGTGTCCCGTCGAACGTCCACTTCGGACGGTGCGGGACAGGTTCCCGGCAAGGGTTCCACCGAGACGGGCCGGGGGAGCAGAGTTTCGAAGCCAGGCATGTCAACCCTTCACCGCGCCGCCCATGACGGACACGAGTCGTCGTTGCACGAGGATGAAGAACACCAGCACCGGGATGGTCATCAGGGTCGAGCCCGCCATCACCGCGCCCCAGTCGGTGTCCTCCGGTTTGAAGAACACGAGGATCGCCAGCGGGAGCGTCTGGTTCTCGGTGTTGGAGATGATGAACGTCTTCGCGAACAGGAAGTCGTTCCACGCGTGGATGAACGCCAGCACGCTGATCGCCACCAGCCCGGGCGCCACGAGCGGGAAGAGGATCTGCCAGGTGAACCGCATGCGGCTCGCCCCGTCGATCTTTGACGCCTCTTCCAGTTCCTGCGGTACCGCGGCGACGAAACCGCGAAGCATCCAGATCGCGAACGGCAGGCTGAACGCCAGGTGCACCAGGATCAGCGAGCCGAGATGGTTGGTGCCGAACGCCGGCGCGACGTCGCCGACCGACCGCATCAGGAAGAACAGCGGGATGGTCAGCGCCTCGACCGGCACCATCTGCGCCACCAGCACCATCACCAGCAGCACGGTCCGGCCCTTGAAGTTGAACCGCGTCAGCGCGACCGCCGAAAGGAACGAGAGCAGCAGCGACAACGCCACCACCACGACGGCCACGATCACGCTGTTCAGGAAGAACATCGCGAAGCCTTCGCCGCTGAGCACCCGTTCGAAGTGTTCGAGTGTCGGCGTGAGCGTCCAGGGCCGGGGGTTCTCCGCCTGGATCTGCCCGGTCGGTTTGAACGCCGAAAGCACCATCCAGTACACGGGGAACGCGACCATCCCCGCGATCACCACGCAGACGATCTCGGCGATCAGCCTGCCGGGCTTGTGAACCCGGCGTCCTGTCGTCACACCCATCCGGCGCTCCGGCGTTGGGACCGGACGTACAACCCGGTGATGGACAGCAGCAGCAAGGTCATCACGACTCCGAGCGCCGCGCCGAGACCGTATTCCTGTCCGGCGAAGGCCTGTTGATAGGCGAAGACGTTGAGCACGAGGTTGCGCCCGGCCACGCCGCCGCCGTTGGTCATCACGTAGATCTGGGTGAAGATCTTGAAGTCCCAGATGATCGACTGGATGGTGGCGATGGTCAGCAGTGGCCGCACCATCGGCAGCGTGATCGACCAGGTGGTGCGCCAGGTCGACGCGCCGTCGAGGTACGCGGCCTCGATGACCTCTTCCGGCACGCCCTTGAGCCCCGCGTACATCGTCACCATGACGAACGGGAACGAGCACCAGATGACCTCGGCGGCCACCAGCCCGAACGTGCTGTACGTGTCGAAGGTCCAGGAGTGGTTCGCCATCCCGGTGAACCCGAGGCCCGAAAGCACCTCGTTGACCAGGCCGAAGTCCGCGTCGAACAGGAACAGCCAGACGTACGAGCCCGCCATCGCGGGCGTCGCCCATGCCGCCAGCGCCGCGAGGAACAGCGGAACGCGCGCCCAGGCGCGGACCCGGGTCGCCAGCACGGCGAGCCCGGTTCCGAGCGCCAGGCTGCCGACGACACAGACCGCGGTGAACCCGAGCGTCTTGGCCAGCACCTCCCAGAACTGGAGGTTCTCCAGCAGTTCGACGTAGTTCCCGAAGCCGAGGAACACCAGCGGCGCGTTGCCGACCGCCTGCGGCTGGCCGTAGTCGTAGAACGAGATCAGGACGAGCTGGTAGATCGGGTACACCAGCATCGCGAGCAGCAGGATGCCACCGGGAGCCAGGTAGAGCAGGGCGGCCCGCCCGTCCCGGCGACGGCGGGGCGACCGCCGGGCCGGGACGGCCGGAGCCGTGGTGCGGGCGATTTCCTTGGTGACCACTTAGCCGAACGCCTTGTTCATCTCGGCGGCCGCGGCGGTCAGCGCGGCGGCGGGATCCTTGCCACCGGTCGCGATCTGCTGGATCGCGGTGGGCAGCACGTTCTGCGCGTCGATCTTCGACCACGCCGCGGTGGCGGGGACGAACTTCGTGCCCGCGGTGAGCGTGTCGACGAACGGCTTGACCGACGGGTCGCTCGCGGCGAGCTTCTGCTGGACGCTGCCGAGCGTGGGCAGGTTGCCCATGGCGACGTACATCTTCTCCTGGTACTTGGCGCCACCGAGGAGCTGGGTGAACTCGACCGCGAGGCTCTTGCGCTTGGTCGCGTTGAACACGCCGAGCAGGTTGCCGCCCGCGAACGCCGGGGCGATCTTGCCCGCCTCGGTGCCGGGGAGCGGGATGATCGCGTACTTGCCCTTCACCTGGCCCGCCTCGACGGCCTTGCGGTTGAAGTCACCACCGATCGACATCCCCGCCTTGCCACCGGCGAACGCCGTGATGCTCTGCGTCCCGGTGAGGTTGGCGCACTGTTCGGGCGGGCAGATGTCCGCCTTGAGCAGGTTCGCGTACGCGGTCACGCCTGCCTTGGCCTGCTCCGAGTCCATAGTGGACTTCCACTTGCCGCCGTCCTGCTTGGCGATCTCGCCGCCGTGGGCCCACAGGTAGGGCAGCATCGCGTAGGTGTACTTGCCGCCGACGGAGATGCCGTACAGCTCCGGCTTCTTGGCGCGGATCGTCCTCGCGGTTTCGGTCAGCTCCGCCAGCGTGGACGGCGGCTTGAGACCGAGTTCGGCGAAGATGTCCGTCCGGTAGTACAAGGCGCGGATGCCGGTGAACCACGGAAGCCCGTAGGTCTTGCCGCCGGATTTCGCGGTCTCCAGTACGGCGGGCAGGATGTCGGCGCCTTCCTTCCACGCCGACAGGTCGCCGGTCAGGTCGGCCAGCGCGCCCGTGGCGGCGTAGCTGGAGACGTCGGTGTTCCCGAACTCGGCGACGTCCGGCGCGCTGGCCGGATCGTTGAAGGCGCCGGAGAACTTGTCCGCGCGGCCCTCCACCGGGATCCACTGGACGTCGACCTCGACGCCGGAGTGTGCCGCCTTGAACTCGGCGATCGCCTCCTTGACCGCGGCCTCCTTCGGCGCGCGGTTGGCCTCGTCGAACAGCCAGACCCGGACCGTGCCGGTCTTCTCGTCACCGCCGCCCGCGGCCGGGGTGTTCTGGGCGGGCGCGCAGGCCGTGACGAGGCCGACCGCCGCGAGGCCCGCGATGAGGACGCGAGTTCTCATGGGTTTCTCCTTAGGCGAAAAAGACGGAATTGACTTGGGGGAGCGCCAGTTTCCCGGCGACGGCCCCGGGAAGGCCGGTGCCGGGATCGCGCGGCAGCCAGCTGAGCGTGCCGGACTTGTCGCTCGAGACGTAGAACCAGCGCTCGGTCGGGTCGAGGGTGAAGTGCCGCGGGTACACCCCGCCGACGGGCGCGTTGTCCAGCAGCTTCAAGGACTTCCCGTCCTCGCTGACGCCGAACGACGCGATCGTGTCGGAGCCGCGCACGGAGGCGTAGACGAACTTCCCGTCCTTGGACGTGGTGATCTCGCCCGGGTACTGCTCGCCGGGGGTGCCCGCGGGAACGGCCGGGACGACCTGCCCGGCGGTGAGTTTCCCGGTCGCCGGGTTCCACGCCGCGACGGTCACCTCGGCACGCAGCTCACCGAGGATGTAGGCGTATTTGCCGTTCGGGTGGAACGCCAGGTGCCGCGGCCCGGCGCCCGACGGGAGTTTCAGCTGCTGGTTGAGCTTCAGTTTCCCGGTGGCGACGTCGAGTTTGTAGACGTAGACCGAATCCGCGCCGAGGTCGACCGCGAGCACCCACTTGCCGGTGGGGTCGTTGACGACCTGGTGCGCGTGCGCCTGACGCTCGGCGCCCTTGTGCTGCGCCAGATCGACGACGTCGCCGAGTTTCCCGCCCGCGAGGATCGGGAGGACGACGACGCTGCCGCTGCTGTAGTTCGCGGCCAGCACGTACTTCTGGCTCGAATGGACGCTCAGATGGGTCGGGTGCTGTCCCTTGGCCGATTTCTTGTTGAGCAGCTTGGGTTTGGCCGGATCGGCCAGGCTGAACGCGGAGATCTGGCCGTTCTCGTCCTCATTGGTCACGTAGAGCGTCTTGCGGTCGGCGCTGAGGTCGAACCAGGAAGCGTTGCTCACTCCCGGAATCGTCCGGTCGACGACCACGGCGTTCGTGGCCGCGTCCCGGTGACCGACATCGAGCCCGCGCCCGGAACTGGTGTAGCTGCTGATGTAGATGGCCCCGGTTCCCTTCGGTCCGCAGGTTTGTTCGGAAGCGTTCGCGAGGTGGGAACCGAGAACGGTGGTGAGTCCAGCCGCTCCGACGGCGCCGAGGAAGGTGCGTCGATCCAGTCCGGTCATCGTGATCTCTCCCAGTCGTCAGGTGGTTTAAACCACTGCCATGAGCAATGCTGCCACGCCGAAACCGGAAACGGAAAGGACGGTTTCCAATACGGTCCAGGTTTTCAGGGTCTCCGGCACGGTCATGTTGAAGTACCGCGAGATGATCCAGAAACCGCCGTCGTTCACGTGGGAGGCGATGATCGAGCCCGCCGAAATCGCGACGACCAGCAGCGCGAGCTGCATCTGCGAGTAGCCCAGCGTCGCCACCGTCGGTGCGACGATGCCGCTCGTGGTCACGATCGCGACCGTCGCCGAACCCTGTGCGATGCGCATACCGCAACTGATGACGTACGCCGCCAGGATGACCGGGAGGCCGGCGTTGTCGAGCGAACCCGCGACGGCCTTGCCGATCCCGGTGGCGGACAGCACGGCGCCGAAGAACGCGCCCGCGCCGACCACCAGCAGGATCATCGCGACCGGGCGCAGCGACTTCGCCGAAAGCTCGCTCAAATCCTTGCCCGTCAAGCCGCGGCGCAGCCCCAGCAACCAGGACGCGAGCAGCACCGAGACGGTCAGCGCGACCGCCGGGGTACCGATGAACGCGGCGACACCGGCGGCCGCGGAGGCCTTGGGAAGCCAGATGCTGCCGAAGGTCCCGGCGAGGATCAGCACCAGCGGGACCGCGATGATCCCCAGCACCAGCCCGAGCGACGGCGGGTTCGTCTCCTTTTCGCCTTCTTCCTCGGCGACCAGGAATTCCGCGGGAACGGCCACGTCGACCCGCTTGCCGATCCACGTCGAATACAGCACACCGCCGACGAGGAACGCGGGAATACCGCAGACCAGGCCCATCAGGATGATCCAGCCGAGTTCGACGTGCAGCAGACCGGCCGCGGCCACCGGGCCGGGGTGCGGCGGGAGGAACGCGTGGGTGATGGAAAGCCCGGCGAGCAACGGCAACGCGTACAGCACGAGCGAACGGCCGCCCTGTTTGGCGGCAACGTAGACCAGCGGCGCCAGCACGAAGATGCCGATGTCGAAGAACACCGGGATGCCGAAGACGAAGCCCGCGAGCCCCATCGCCAGCGGGGCCCGCTTCTCACCGATGGCGCGCAGCAGCGCGCTGGTGAGCACCTTCGCCCCGCCCGAACGCTCCAAAATGGACCCGAGGATCGTGCCGAGCCCGATGATCGCGGCGATATGGCCGAGGATCCCGCCGAATCCCTTCTCCAGCAGGGAATCCGAGGCCTTCTGCGCGGAGCCGACGATCTGGACGACCGGCAGGCCCGCGGCCAGCGCGGTCAGCAGGCCGACCACGATCAGCGCGATGAAGGGCTCGAGCTTGACCTTGATGATGAGGAACAGCAACACCGCGATCGAGACGGCGGCGAGGGTCAGGAGACCTCCCGTCGAATGTTGGAGCCAGTCGATCATCGGGCACTCCCGGGGTTCCGCAGTGAATGACCGGCGAGGGCGCCGGTCGGTTGACCATCGTCGATGGCGGCGACACCGTTGACGAAGACATAGGGGATACCGGCGGCCTGCTGCCGCGGCTCGTCGAACGTGGCGGTGTCGGCGACGGTTTCCGGGTCGAACAGCACGAGATCCGCCGCGTATCCGGCGCGGACGAGACCCCGGTCGGTCAGCCGCAGGCGCTGTGCCGCGCGGCCGGTGAGGTGGGCGACGCATTCGGCGAGTTCGAGGACGCCGAGTTCGCGGACGTAGCGCGCGAGGTAACGCGGGAACGTGCCCCAGGCGCGGGGATGCGGCCGCGCGCCGACGAGCAGCCCGTCGCTGCCGCCGGTGTGGGTGCGGTGGCGCATGATCGCCTGGACGTTCTCCTCGTGCCCGACGTGCATCAGGCAGGACGTCCCGAGCTTCTCCGAGAGCAGGACGTCGAAGTACAGCTCCGCGGCCGGCTTCCCGGCCCGTTGTGCCGAAGCGGCGACGGAATGCCCGACGAGGTGGGAGTTCTCGTCGCGGCGGACGCCGTTGATCTCGATGGCCTCCCAGTCGATCGGCACCCCGTGGGCGCCGTCGGAACCGGTTTCCTCGATCTCGGCGCGGATCCGCTCACGGGTGTCCACATCGGACAACCGGGCCAGCGTGGCGTCGAGCCCGCCCTCGGTGGCCCAGCTCGGCAGCAGCGCGGAAAGGTAGGTGGCGCCGGGAAGGTAGGGATAGGTGTCCAGCGTGATGTCGCAGCCGTCGTCGAGCGCCCGGTCGAGCAGCTCCAGCAGGTTCGACGCCTTGCCCTTGTTCACCGAGAAGTTCATCGTGGCGTGCGCGAGGTGCAGCGGACAGCCCGAACGGCGGGAGACGTCGACCATCTCGCCGAACGCCTCCAGCGCGCCCTTGCCGTAGCTGCGATGGTGCGGGCTGTAGAAGCCACCGCGCTCGCCGACGACCTGGCACAGCTCGACCAGTTCTTCGGTGGTCGCGTACATGCCCGGTGTGTAGGTGAGCCCGGACGACATGCCCATCGCACCCTCGGCCAGCCCGGTCGCGATGAGTTCCTTCATCGCGTTCATCTCGGCTTCGGTGGCGGGCCGGTCTTCCCAGCCGACGGTGAGCATGCGGACGGTGCCCTGCGGCACCAGGTAGGCCGCGTTGACCGCGACCCCCGCGTCGAGCCGGTCGAGGTACTCGCCGACGGAACGCCAGTTCCAGTCGAAACCGGCCGGATCGTCGTTCCAGCCTGCCAGCTGCTGGCGTAGTGCGGCGAGGACCTCGTCGTTCACGGGCGCGTAGGAGAGCCCGTCCTGCCCGAGCACCTCGGTCGTGACGCCCTGGGAGAGCTTCGCGAGGTGATCCGGATTGGCGAGCAACTGGAGGTCGGAATGCGAATGCATGTCGATGAACCCGGGCGCGAGCACGAGTCCTTCGGCGTCGATGGTGCGGCGGCCCGAGAGCGAGCCGGGTTCGGCGACACTGGCGATACGGCCGTCGGAGATGCCCACGTCATGCCTGGTGAGCGGATCCCCGGTGCCGTCGGCGACCAGTGCGGAGCGGACGACGATGTCCATGGTGATTCTTCCTCTGCGGCGGTGGAGGACGGATCAGAAATGGGTGCGGACGAAATCGAGCACGGTCTCGCCGTCGGGGCCGACGACCGGGATCAGGGGCCATTTGTCGAAGACGGTGCAGGGATGGGACAGCCCGAGGGCGATCCAGTCCCCGACCTCGACCGGTGACGACGCGGGCAGGGTGAGGAAGGCGTGCTGGTCGTTCATCTTCTGGATGGAATGACCTTCGAGCGCGGACGTCTGCCCGTCGCCCTTGCGGATGAGGCGCGGCTCGGGCATGCCCTCGTCGAACGAGGCGTCCCGTTTGCCGATGGTGAGCAGCGCGAGTTCGTCCGTCGGCTTCGACGTCACCTGTGCCCAGGCACGCAACGCGGACCGGAAGGAGGCGACGCCGCCGATGCGCGGGTGCTCGCCCAAGGGCGAGATCACGCGGTAGAAGCCGTCGTCGTGGGTCACGTAGGCGCCGCTGCGGAGGATTGGCAGGACCTCCAGGCCACCCCAGTCCTTGGTGAGCTCGTCGGCGACGCGGTCGAAGTACGCGCTGCCGCCGCCGGTCACGATGATCTGCCCGGCGTCGTCGAGCAGGCCCTTGGCGTGGAAGGCGAAGACGAGTTCGCGCAGACCATCCACATAGGAGCTGATCAGCCGGAGCGACTTTTCGTCCGTGTGATGGGAAAGCGCGCCCTCGTAGCCGCCGGAACCGCGTAGCCGCAAGACCGGGCTCGCGTGCGCGGCCTCGGCCACGGCGAGCGCGGTCTCGGTGTCGCGGACACCGGTGCGGCCGCCCTCGGCGCCAAGCTCGACGAGCACGTCCACCTTCCTGCGGGCCCCGCGCAGGGCTTCGGTCATCAGTTCGACACCGCGGACCGAGTCGACCCAGCAGACGAACTCGAAGTCGTCGTCGGCGTCCAGCTCGGCGGCCAGCCACTTCAGACCGGACGGATCGAGCAGCTGGTTCGCCAGCAGGATGCGGGAAACGCCGAACGCGCGGTAGATCCGGAGGTGGCCGGCGTTCGCGCAGGTGATACCCCACGAGCCGTGCTTCAGCTGCCGCTCGAACAGCTGCGGCGCCATCGTCGTCTTGCCGTGCGGGGCCAGCGCGACCCCGCGTTCGGCGCACCAGTCCGCCATCGTGCGGAGGTTGTGCTCGACGGCCTCTTCGTCGAGGACGACGAACGGTCCGAGGAAGCCGTCTTCGAACAGCTTCGCGCCGCGGGCGGCGGCTTCGCCGATCGTGAGACCGGACAGCGAGGGCGCGACGGAGCGGAAGCGCCAGTCGACGCGCTCCTCCCGGACGGCCGCGACCGCGGCGGAATCGATGGTGCCGGCTTGGAACATGAGGGTCACCTCGGTTGCGTATGTTGCAACGGACGTTGCGCATATTGCGTGGGATAGGTGTAGCATCCGGTCCGCTGGAGGTCAACGGCGTGACGATGAGGAGACGCGGAAGTGACAGGTGAGCTTCGGCCGCCCGGGAATCTTTTGATCTTTTGGGGTCGCGCCCTTTCGGCCGGAGGCCCCGTCATCGCGATGGCAGGGCGCTTGCCGAACGCGAGGCGATGCGATTCCGTGACGTGCGCCCCGGCAGCGGGATGGCGGTCGGCGCGATGAAGAGCACTGACGTTTTGTGCATCGGGGAGTCGATGGCCTTGTTCGTGCCGGCCGAACCCGGGCCGCCCGACGAGGTACGTAAGTGGGTGCGAAGCATCGGAGGGGCCGAATCGAACGTCGCCTGCCATCTCCCCGCGCTGGGTTTCACCAGTGCGTGGGTGAGCGCCGTCGGCGACGATCCGTTCGGCCGCGCGTTGGTGCGCGAAATCGGCGCGGCGGGGGTGGACGTCAGCGCGGTCGTGGTCGATCCGACGCGCCCGACCGGGCTCTACATCAAGGAGAGCGGCGCGGACGGCAGTCCCGTCCGCTACTACCGCAAGGGCTCCGCCGCGTCCGGAATGGACGCCGGGCTCCTGGGGAAACTCGATCTCGACGGTGTCCGCGTGATCCATCTGTCCGGGATCACGCCCGCGCTGTCGGACGGCTGCCTCGACCTGGTGCGGGCGCTGATGGAACGACCCCGTGGCCGCACGCTGATGTCGTTCGATGTGAACTTCCGGCCCGCGCTGTGGACCGACCGTGACCCGTCGGTGCTGGCAGGCCTGGCCGCCCGCGCCGACATCGTGCTGGCCGGCGAGGACGAGGCCGAGCGGGTGTGGGGGACCGGCGATCCGGCGCGGCTGCGCGCCGCGGTGCCCGGACCGAAGACGCTGGTCGTCAAGCACGGGGCACGCGGGGTCACGTTGATCGAAGGCGACGAAACACCGCTGTTCTCGCCCGCGCTCCAGGTCGACGTCGTGGAACCAGTCGGCGCCGGTGACGCCTTCGCGGCCGGATTCCTCGCCGCCACCCTGCGCGGCGACGACCCCGCGACCCGGCTGCGACGCGGCCATCTGCAGGCCGCGGCCACCCTGCTGACCCACGACGACGTGGGCACGCCGCTGCCCGGATCCGTCGTCGGAGCACTCCTCGGAGCGGATGAGGCAGCATGGGCGTCGGCCAAACTGACGGACAAGGGAGTGGTGGGCGGATGAGCCAGAGCCTGGACAGGGCGCTCACGCTGCTGGGCGGGCTCGCCCGCGAGCCGAAGACGCTCGACCAGCTCGCCGAGGAGATCGGCGTGCACAAGTCGACCGTGCTGCGCCTGCTGCGCACCCTGGAGGCACACCACTTCGTGCGCAGGGAGGGGCAGCGGTACTACCGGCTGGGCAGCGCGCTCTTCGACCTCGCCCAGCAGGCGCTGGAGGACCGCGACGTCCGCCGCACCGCCCAATCCGCGCTCGCCGGGCTCAACGCGCGCACCGGGCACACCGTGCACCTCGCGTCCTATGAGGACGGGGAGGTCGTCTACATCGACAAGTTCGAGGGCAGGCATTCGGTGCGGATGTATTCCCGCATCGGGAAACGCGCGCCGCTGCACTGCACCGCCGTCGGCAAGGTGCTCGTCGCGGCGATGACACCGGAGAAGCAGGCGGACGTGGTGTCGAGGATCGACTTCTTCGTCCGCACGCCGAACACGATCACCACGCCCGAGGCCTACGAGAAGGAGCTCGCGCTCGTCGCCGACCGCGGCTACGCGGTGGACAACGCCGAACACGAGGACTTCATCCACTGCGTCGCCGCGCCCGTCCGCGGCCCGGGCGGCGTGGTGCTCGCCGCCGCGTCGGTGTCGGTGCCGAAGGTGCTGCTCGACTACGACGGCCTGATGGCGCTCGTGCCGGAGCTGATCGCCGCCACCGAAGAAGCTTCCGTCCACAGTGGATGGACGGGGAACCGAAAGGGGAAGTTGGAATGAGCAAGACCGCGATCAGCACGGAGAACGCGCCGAAGCCGGTGGCCGCGTTCTCGCAGGCGGTCCGCAAGGGCAACATCCTGCAGGTGGCCGGCCAGGTCGCCTTCGACCCGGCCACCGGCGCCATCGTCGGCGAGACCGTCGGTGAGCAGACCGAGCAGACCTTCAAGAACATCGAGGCGGTGCTCGAGGCCGCCGGTTCGAGCCTGGCCGACGCGATGATGGTGCGCGTGTACCTGACCGACGTCGACCACTTCGGCGCGTTCAACGAGGTCTACAACAAGCTGATCGGCGAGGCGTCGCACCCGGCCCGCACCACCGTCTACGTCGGCCTGCCCGCCGGCCTGCTGGTGGAGATCGACGTCCTGGCCGTCACGGACTGACCCCGCGCCTCGTGAGTGGCAAGGACGGTTAGAACCGTCCTTGCCACTCACGAGGTCACAGGACGCTCGTGTACCCGTTCAGCGCGGGCTGCCCGCCCAGGTGCGCGAAGAGCACGTTCGAGTCTCGCGAGATCTCGCCGCGGGAAACGAGGTCGAGCAGTCCCGCCATGGACTTGCCCTCGTACACCGGATCGGTGAGCACTCCCTCCAGCCGCGCCAGCGTGCGGATCGCGTCCAGAGTGGACTCGTCCGGGATACCGTAGATCCCGGCGTGATAGCGCTCGTCCAGTTCGACCTCGCCGATCCCGCCCGCGCCGATCAGCTCGGCGGTCGCGCGGGCGATGCGGGTGATCTGGTCACGCGTCTCCGCCGGTTTCGCCGAGCCGTCGATGCCGAGGATCCGTCGCGGCTTCCCGGAAAGCGCGGCCCCGGCGATCATTCCCGCCTGCGTGCTGCCGGTGACCGAGCAGACGACCACCGTGTCGAAGAAGACGCCGAGTTCCGCCTCCTGTGCTTCGAGCTCGACGATCCAGTTCGCGAAGCCCAGCCCGCCGAGGCGGTGGTCCGAACCGCCCGCCGGGATCGCGTACGGCTTCCCGCCGCCGGCTTCGATCTCCTTGACCGCGTTCTCCCAGCTCTCCTTGAAGCCGACGCCGAACCCGGCTTCGACCATCCGGATGTCCGCGCCGAGGATGCGCGAGAGCTGGATGTTGCCGACCTTGTCGTACATCGGGTCGTTCCAGTCGACCCAGCTCTCCTGCACCAGCACGGCGTTGAGCCCGGCCCGCGCGGCGGCCGCGGCGACCTGGCGGGTGTGGTTCGACTGCACGCCGCCGATCGAGATCAGCGTGTCCGCGCCCTGGGCCAGCGCGTCGGCGACCAGATATTCGAGCTTCCGGGTCTTGTTGCCGCCGAACGCGATCCCGGAGTTGACGTCCTCGCGTTTCGCCCAGACCTTCGCGCCGCCGAGATGGGCGGTGAGCCGTTCGAGCGGGTGAACGGGGGAGGGGCCGAACAGCAGCGGGTAGCGGGGGAAGTCGGCGAGGGTCATGGCGTCTCCAGGAGGTCTTCGAGTTCGGTCCAGATGGTGGCGGTGATCGCGCAGGCCGCGTCGACGTCGCCCGCCTCGATGGCGTCGGCCAGCTCCGAGTGACGTTGGACCGACCGGTGGGCGGGCAGGGAGCCGAAGCGGGCGTATTCGAGACGGCGCAACAGCGGGGTGTAGCGGGCCAGCGTCGCGGCGATAGCCCGGTTGCGCGCGGCGGCCACGGGGACGTCGTGCAGTTCGTCGTCGGCGGCGATCGCGGCCGCGATGTCCCCGGCTGCGATCGCGTCGGCGAACCGGGTGTTGGCCGCGCGCATCGCGGCGACCTCCGCCGGTCCCATCCGCGGGGCACCCGCCCGGACCGCGAACTCGTGCAGCGTGCGCACGAGCTGCAGAGCGTCCCGGACGTCGTCGGGCACGAATCCCGCCACACGCGTGTAGCTCTGCGGCTTCGACTCGACGAGGCCGTCCTCGATCAGCCGCAGCAACGCCTGGCGCACCGGCGCCCGGGAAAGCCCCAGCTGCTCGGCGAGGTCGCCGTCGCGCAGGTTCGTGCCCGGCGGCAGCGTCCCGTCGATGATCGCCCGCCGGATGTTCTCGTACGCCTCGTCCCTGAGGAGGGACCTCGGTACCTTCGCTAACCCACTCACATCTGAAATGTTAGTCGACGACGAGGCGGAAGTACATGAAGGCCCCTTCTCTGCACCTAGGCGCAAGGAAGGGGGCCTTCATGTACTCGAGGGGCTAGTAGACCGGTCCCGTGTACTTTTCGCCCGGGCCCTGGCCCGGCGCGTCCGGCACGGCCGAAGCCTCGCGGAACGCCTTCTGCAGCGACTGCAGGCCGTCGCGCAACGGGCCGGCGTGCAGGCCGAGGTACTCTGCCGAAGCGGTGACCAGCCCGGCGAGGGCGGTGATCAGGCGACGGGCCTCGTCGAGGTCGCGGTGCGGTGAGTTGGCCGGGTCCTCGTCCGCGAGGCCGAGACGTTCGGCGCCGGCGGAGAGCAGCATGACGGCCGCCCTGCTGATCACCTCGACGCTCGGGATGTCCTCCAGGTCGCGGACGTCCGGGGAATACGGGGGTTGCTGAACGGGTTCATCTGACACGTCTGGTACCCTTCCACGAGCGACCAGCCTCCGAGCGATCGGGGGCGGCAAGTGGAGCCCCGCTCCCACCCGTGTCACCGCCGCAACACCAGGTGTCCGGGTCCGGTCTCGCCAAGACGATTTCGGGCGTCGAGGCGGTGTGTTCGGTTCTGGAGATCGAACACGATCGGAAAGAGTGGGCCCCGCGTACCGCACGGTACCGGGGCCTTAGGTATGTGGGCACCAGGTCGAAACGGTAGAAGAATTTACCTCGAACCAGGGAGGCCCCATCAGCTCCGAGACACGCATCAACGACCGAATCCGGGTACCGGAGGTCCGCCTCGTCGGGCCGGCCGGTGAACAGGTCGGCATCGTCCGGATCGAAGATGCGCTGCGGCTGGCACAGGAGAACGATCTCGATCTCGTCGAGGTCGCCCCGCAGGCACGCCCGCCCGTATGCAAGCTCATGGACTTCGGCAAGTTCAAGTACGAGAGCGCGCAGAAGGCCCGCGAGTCCCGCCGCAACCAGCAGCTCACCGTCATCAAAGAGCAGAAGCTGCGGCCGAAGATCGACCAGCACGACTACGAGACCAAGAAGGGTCACGTGTCGCGCTTCCTTGCGGCAGGCAACAAGGTCAAGGTCACGATCATGTTCCGCGGTCGCGAGCAGTCCCGGCCGGAACTCGGGTTCCGTCTGCTGCAGAAGCTCGCCGACGAGGTGACCGAGCTCGGCTTCGTCGAGTCGTCGCCGAAGCAGGACGGTCGCAACATGATCATGGTGTTGGCCCCGCACAAGAACGTGAAGCCGCAGAAGGCCGCGAAGGCAGCCAAGGACGAGTCGTCCGAGCCGCCCGCCGACGCGTAGCGCCGACCAGCACATGTCAGCGGCACACCGGGAACAACCGGTGTGCCGCCGCACGGAAGAGGACAACGTAATGCCGAAGATGAAGACGCACAGCGGGACGTCCAAGCGTGTCCGCGTCACGGGTTCGGGCAAGCTGCGCCGCCAGAAGGCCGGCCGCCGCCACCTGATGGAGAAGAAGTCCAACAGGCTCACCCGTCGCCTCGAAGGCACGACCGAGATCGCCAAGAACGACGTCGGCCGCGTCAAGCGCCTTCTCGGCCGCTGACACCCCGCACTTTGTAAACGCCGGGCGCGCCAGCGCGCCCCCAGATCGACAGGATGGACCCCAGTGGCACGCGTCAAGAGGGCTGTCAACGCCCAGAAGAAGCGTCGCGCGACTCTCGAGCTCGCCAGCGGCTACCGCGGCCAGCGTTCGCGGCTGTACCGCAAGGCGAAGGAGCAGACGCTTCACTCGCTGAACTACGCCTACCGGGACCGTCGTGCCCGCAAGGGTGACTTCCGCCAGCTGTGGATCACCCGCATCAACGCGGCGGCCCGCGCCAACGGCGTGACCTACAACCGGTTCATCCAGGGCCTCAAGGCCGCGGGTGTCGAGGTCGACCGCAAGATCCTCGCGGACCTCGCCGTCAACGACGCCGCCGCGTTCACCGCGCTGGCCGAGCTGGCCAAGGCGAACGTGAACACCGAAGAGAAGAAGTCGGCCTGACCGGCGACAGCGCTCTTCCGCAACCCGGGGCGGCTCCGTTCACCGAACGGACGCCCCGGGTTGTTGCTGCGCGCAAGCTCACCCGCCGGGCCGAGCGCGAGAAGACCGGCCGGTTCCTCGCCGAGGGCGCGAACGCGGTCGAGGCGGCTCTCCAAAACGGCGGCAAGGTGTACGAGCTGTTCGTGACCGAGCGCGCCGCCGCGCAGCACGAGCGGCTGCTCACCGTCGCACGCGAGGCGGGCGTGCCCGTCTCGCCGATCACCGATCGCGCCGCCGACGGATTGTCCGAGACCGTGACGCCGCAAGGCATCGTCGCGGTCTGCGCGCTCGTCGACCGTCCACAAGAGACCGTCCTGAAGCCGGGTGCGAAACTCGTCGTCGTCCTCGTCGACGTCGCCGACCCCGGCAACGCGGGGACCGTGATCCGGGTCGCGGACGCCGCCGGCGCCGACGCGGTCGTCCTCGCCGGGGACACCGTCGATCCGCACAACGGCAAATGCGTCCGCGCGGCCGCGGGTAGCCTGTTCCACCCCGCCATCACCCGGATCCGGGACGTCGACGCGGCCTTGAAGGCCTGCTCCGCAGCCGGACTCCGCACCTTCGGCGCGCACGGCTACGCCGACACCGAGCTCGACCAGGTGACCTTCGACGAGCCCACCGCGTGGGTCTTCGGCAACGAGGCGCACGGACTGCCGCAGGCGGTACTGGAGACGGTCGACCTCGCGGTCAAGATCCCGATGTACGGCCGCGCGGAGAGTCTCAACCTCGCGACGGCCGCCGCGATCTGCGTGTACACAAATGCGATGGCCTCACGAGCCGCGACCACGTAGAGTCGCGGGCAGTACGCCGTCGCAGCACGACACCAAGGGAGCTCTCATGGAACGCAGTGTTCGTTCCAGCACCTTGTTTACGGCGTAGAGCGCGGTTTTCGCACTTCCGAGTGACGGTGTGCCCAGCCCGAGGGTGATCGGGGGCGCCCGTTCGCTGTCCCATAGAATTCAGCAGCTGCTAAACCCATGTGTGCGCTCGCGTGCACCGGACCAGTCCCAGCGGACGCCGAGGAGTTATGTCCGAAGCCAACGACAAGCAGGACCCCCAGGCGGGAGCGCTCGCGCCGGAAACGTTGACGGCCGCCGTCAAACAGGCCGAGACGGATTTCGCGGCCGCGGCGGATCTCGACGCGCTGGCCGCGGTCAAACCCGCCCACCTCGGGGACCAGTCTCCGCTGCTGCTCGCCCGCCGTGAGATCGGCGCCCTGCCGAAGCAGGAGAAGGCCGAGGCGGGCAAGCGGGTCAACGAAGCACGCCAGACCATCCAGGCCGCCTTCGACGCCCGCCGCGCCGTGCTCCAGGCGGAACGCGACGAAAAGGTGCTCCGCGAGGAGGCCGTCGACGTCACGCTCCCGTGGGACCGAGTGCCCCGCGGCGCCCGGCACCCGATCGCGACCCTGTCGGATCGGATCGCCGACGCGTTCATCGCGATGGGCTACGAAATCGCCGAAGGCCCGGAGCTCGAAGCCGAGTGGTTCAACTTCGACGCGCTGAACTTCGGCAAGGACCACCCCGCGCGCCAGCTGCAGGACACGTTCTACCTCGGCGAGGAGGACTCCGGCCTGGTGCTGCGGACGCACACCTCGCCGGTGCAGGCCCGCACGCTGCTGCACCGCGACCTGCCCGTGTACGTCGTCTGCCCCGGCCGCACCTACCGGACCGACGAGCTCGACGCCACGCACACCCCGGTGTTCTCGCAGGTCGAAGGGCTCGCGGTGGACAAGGGCCTGACGATGGCGCACCTCAAGGGCACCCTCGACGCCTTCGCCCGCGCGATGTTCGGCGGGACCTCGAAGACCCGCCTGCGCCCGCACTTCTTCCCGTTCACCGAGCCGTCGGCCGAGGTCGACGTCTGGTTCGAGGAGAAGAAGGGCGGTCCCGGCTGGGTCGAATGGGGCGGCTGCGGCATGGTCAACCCCAACGTCTTGCGTGCCTGCGGCGTCGACCCCGAGGTCTACTCGGGCTTCGCCTTCGGCATGGGTATCGAGCGCACCCTGCAGTTCCGCAACGGAATTCCGGACATGCGCGACATGGTGGAGGGCGACATCAGGTTCACCCTGCCCTTCGGAACGGAGGCCTGAGTGAAGGTCCCAGCCAGCTGGCTGATCGAACACCTCGACGTCGACGAGGAGGTCACGGCCCAGGATCTGGCCGACGCCTTCGTGCGCATCGGCATCGAGGTCGACGACGTCCGGGAACTCGAACCGGTCACCGGCCCGCTCGTGGTCGGCCGCGTCGCCGAGATCGAGGAGCTCACCGAGTTCAAGAAGCCGGTCCGGTTCTGCCGGGTCGACGTCGGCGAATCCGATGACGACACGGACAAGCCCGACGAGAGCCTCGACGAAGACGAGGACGACGACGAAGGCCCCTTCGAGGACGAAGGCCCCACGGGGATCAAGACCCGCGGGATCATCTGCGGTGCCACGAACTTCGCCGAGGGCGACCTGGTCGTCGTCGCGCTGCCCGGCGCCGTGCTGCCCGGCGGTTTCGAGATCGGCTCGCGCAAGACCTATGGCCGCCTCAGCGACGGCATGATCTGCTCCGCGAGCGAACTCGGCATCGGCGACGACCACTCCGGCATCCTGGTGCTGCCGCCGAGCACGGCCAGCCCGGGCGAAGACGCGAACAAGCTGCTCGGCCTCGAAGACACCGTCCTCGAGGTCACGCCGACCCCGGACCGCGGGTACACTCTGTCGGTCCGCGGCCTGGCCCGCGAGCTGTCCAACGCGCTCGACGTCCCGTTCGGCGACCCGGCGTCCATCGAGGTCCCCGAGGCCGAGAGCGACGTCTGGCCGGTGCACCTCGAAGACACCGAGGGCTGCAAGCGGTTCGTCCTGCGCCGGGTCAAGAACCTCGACGCGACCGCGCCGACGCCGTGGTGGATGCGCCGCCGCCTGATGCTCGCGGGTATCCGGTCGATCTCCCTCGCGGTCGACGTGACCAACTACGTCATGCTCGAACTCGGGCATCCGCTGCACGCCTTCGCGACCGGTTCGGTCAAGGGCGATCTGGTGGTGCGCAAGGCGAAGCCGGGCGAGAAACTGACCACTTTGGACGATGTCGAGCGCACGCTCGACGCGGACGACGTGGTGATCGCCGACGACAGCGGGGTCATCTCGCTGGCGGGCACGATGGGCGGCGCGTCGACCGAGATCACGCCGGAGAGCACCGACGTGCTGCTCGAAGCGGCGCACTGGGACCCGTCTTCGATCAGCAGGACGGCCCGCCGTCACAAGCTGTTCTCCGAGGCCGCCAAGCGGTTCGAGCGCTACACCGACCCGCAGTTGTGCGCGGTGGCCGTCGAATTCGCCGCGCGCCTGCTGCGTCAGTACGGCGAGGGCTCGATCCTGCCCGGCCGCACCGACGAGGGCGGCGTCGAGCCGAACGCGCCGGTGACCATGCCGATCAGCCTGCCCGACCAGGTGGCCGGGGTGCGCTACGAGCGCGGTGTCACGGTCAAACGGCTTTCGCAGATCGGGTGCAAAGTCAACGTCGGCACGTCGGAGGACGGCACCGCACTGGTGACCGCGGTCCCGCCGAGCTGGCGTGGCGACCTGGTGCAGCCCGCCGATCTGGTCGAGGAGGTGCTCCGGCTGGAGGGCTACGACAGCATCCCGTCGGTGCTGCCCGACGCCCCGGCCGGCCGCGGTCTCACCGACACGCAGCGTCGCCGCCGCTCGGTCGCGCGTGCGCTGGCGGAGAACGGCTACGTCGAGGTGCTGCCCTTCCCGTTCGTCTCGGACTCGGTCTGGGACGCGTTCGGGCTGCCCGAGGACGACGTCCGCCGCAGCACCGTCAAGGTCCGCAACCCGCTGGAGGCGGACAAGGACCGGATGGCGAGCACCTTGCTGCCGGGGCTGCTGGAGACGCTGCAGCGCAACATTTCCCGTGGTTTCAAGGATGTCTCGCTGTTCCACATCGGACAGGTCGTGCTGCCCGGGCCGAACCCGATCCCGATGCCTTCGCTCGGGGTCGACCGTCGGCCGACCGACGAGGAGCTCGCGGTACTGGAGGCGGCCGTGCCGCCGCAGCCGCTGCACGTCGCCGTCGTGCTCGCGGGCCAGCGCGGTCGCGCCGGCTGGTGGGGCGAGGGCGAACAGGCGAACTGGGCCGACGCGGTACAGGCCGCCAGGCTGGTGGCGCAGGCCTCCGGTGTCGAGCTGACCACGGCCGCGGCGGATCAGCCGCCGTGGCATCCCGGCCGCTGCGCGCAGCTGCGGGTGGGGCAATGGCCCGTCGGTTACGCCGGTGAGCTGCACCCGAAGGTCGTCGAGGCGCTCGGGCTGCCCCCGCGCACTGTCGCGATGGAACTCGACCTGGACGCCATCCCGATCCCGGACGACCGTCCGGCGCCGCGGATCTCGGCGTACCCGCCGGTGCTGCTCGACGTCGCCCTCGTCGCCGAGGCGAGTGTGCCGTCGGCGGAGCTGGCCGAGGCGCTGCGCGAAGGCGCGGGCGAACTGCTCGAGGACATCACCCTGTTCGACGCCTACCAGGGCGAGCAGGTGGGCGAGGGCAAGCGTTCGGTGGCGTACAAGCTGCGGTTCCGCGCCGCGGACCGCACGCTGACCGTCGACGAGGCCACCAAGGCCCGCGACGCCGCCGTCGCGGTCGCCGGCGAACGCTTCGGCGCGAGCCTGCGGGCCTGACGCTGTAGTTCCGTGAAGGCCCCCCTTCCCTCGTCCAGCCGCGGGAAGGTGGGCCTTCACGCGCTTCGGGTGTGGCAAAGTGAGGACTTGTGTCACGTCCAGACGGTCGGTTCAGTATCCAAGACATCGCCCGTGCGCGGCTGAGCGACGGTTTCGTCGGCAGGGTCGGGGAACGCGAGGACTTCCGGGACAATCTGGGGTTGTCCGGAGATGACCGGCGTCGCCGGTACCTGTATTCGGTGCACGGTCTCGCCGGGGTCGGGAAGTCCTTCCTCCTAGAGCAGCTTCGGGGTATCGCCGAGGAAACCCGTGCCGCCGTCGGGTTCGCGGACGATCGGCAGCAGGATCTGCCCGCGACCTTGGTCAAACTGGCGAAAGACCTCGCCCGTGGCGGATACGAGATGCGCCGCTTCGAGAAGCGTCACGAGTCCTACCTCAAAGCGAGGGAACGGCTTCACAACGACCCGCAGGCTCCCGCCGCGGGCCGCGCGCTCGTGACGAAGACCGTGGTCAAGGCCGGGCTCGGCGTCGCGAAGACACTCCCCGGCGGAAGTATCGCCGCCGACGCGATCGACGCGGACGCGACGGCGAAACAGCTGGAGCAGCTCCAGGTCTACCTCGCGGCGAAGTTCAAGCGGAAGGCCGATGTCCAGCTGCTCCTCGAACCGGCGGAGGAGCTCACCAAGCCCTTCGTCGAGGATCTCTGGCGTATTCCGGAGAACAGGCAGATCGCGCTGTTCTTCGACACCTTCGAGCGCACCGCGCCGGTCCTGGAGACCTGGCTGCTCGACCTGCTCGCCGGACTGTACGGCGATCTGCCGCAGAACCTGGTGCTCACCGTCGCGGGCCAGTTCCCGCTGGACGAGGCGAACTGGAACCGGCACGCGCCGCTCGTGCGCGAGATCGAGCTCCGGCCGTTCACCGAGCCGGAGGCACGTCGCCTGCTCGCTGAACACGGCATCACCGACGAGCAGGTCATCGAGATCGTGCTGCGGCTGACCGACGGCCTGCCCGTCCTGGTCGCCATGCTGGCGCGCGGGAACCCCGACGGGGTGGACGCCGTCGGCGATCCCAGCGATGACGCGGTCAAGCGGTTCCTGCACTGGGTCCCCGAAAAGTCCAGGAAGGACATCGCCGCGACGGCGTCGTTGCCCCGCTTCCTCGACGAGGACGTCATCGGCGTGCTGACCGGGAAGGAGACCGCGGGGGAGACGTTCCGCTGGCTGCGGGAACTGCCGTTCGTCGGGCGCCGCGAGCTTCCGGTGCGCTACCACCCGGTGGTCCGCGGCCCGATGGTGCGGCTGGAACGCGGGCGTTCGCCGGCCGAATTCGCCGAACGCCACCTCCGGCTCAGCGAGTATTACGAAGGCCGCTGCGCCGAACTCGGCCTGAACAGCCATCGCGACGCCTGGAGCGACGAGCGCTGGCAGAAGAGGAAGCTCGAACAGACCTATCACCGGCTCTGCGGCGCCCCGGCCGACGCGCTGCCGGACGCGCTGCTCGGCGCGGCCGAGATGATCACCAGCGGTATCGCCCCCGCCCGCGCTTGGGCGCGCATGATGGAGCAGGCGGGTGCCGACGCGGACGCGCCATCGGTGCTGGGCTGGGGCCAACGGCTGACCGCCGCGATCGGCGACGGCGAGGGCCCGCGGGAGATCCCGGTGCTCGATCTGCTCGCCGGCGCGGGTGAGCTCGACGCCGCGCGGCTTTCGACGGTGATCCGGCGGCGCGCTTGGGCTTACGAAGGACAAGACGACATCGCCGCGGCGAAACGGGACTTCGACCGTGCTCTCGATCTGAACCCCGCGGACCCGTACCCGTGGAGCGATCGGGGCAACCTGTTCCGCAACGAGGGTGACTGGGAACGGGCGCTGTCGGATCTGAACCGGGCGATCGAACTCGACCCCGGTTACGCCTATTCGTGGCGCGGACGCGGTTCCGCCCGTGCCGAACTCGGCGACCTGGACGGCGCGATGGCGGACCTCGACGAGGCCGTCCGTCTCCAGCCCGACCACACGTGGGCGTACTCGATCCGGAGCGAGGTGCATTTCAAACGCGGCGATATCCGGAAGGCGATCGACGAGATCGAAATCGCGATCAGGCTCGATCCCGACTATGCCTGGGCCGTCCACTACCGGGCCACGCTGCTCGCCGAGCTGGGCGACGACGACGGAGCGCTCGCCGATCATCGCGCGGCCGCCGCCCTGCGCCCCAAGGACGTCTACTACCTGACCGAGCTGGCGTTGTTCCTGGAGCGGACGGAAGACGGGGACGCCGCGTCGGCCGCGTTCGACGCCATCGTCGCGGCGGACCCAGGCAGCGCCAGGGCCCACGCTATCCGGGCTGCTTTCCACCACCGCGGCGAACGGTACCGGCCGGCCGTCGACGGTTTCACCGCCGCGTTGCGGATCGACCCGGAGTACGAGTGGGCGTACTACATGCGCGGCCAGGCGCACCACAGTCTGGACGAGCATCGGACGGCGCTCGCCGACTTCGAACGGGCCATCGAGCTGGCTCCCGACGACGCCGAGAACCATCTGGAGCGGGGGGCGGTGCTCAGCAGGCTCAACGAGACCGGCGCCGCCGTGAGCTCCTTGAGCCGCGCGATCGAACTCGACCCCGGCAACGAGTGGGCACACAGCTGGCGTGCTCTGGCCCACCAGCGCTCCGGCGATTTCCAGGCGGCCCTCGCCGACATCGACGTCGCCATCTCGGCGACTCCGGAGATGGCCTTCTTCCACACCACCCGCGGCGACATCCTCAGAGACCTCGACCGGCACGACGAAGCCCGGGCAGCGCTGGACGAAGGGGTGCGCCTGGGACGAAACGGTGGGTACGCCTTGTACCGGCGCGCCCGCCATCGCTTCCTCTTCGGTGACCTGGAAGGTGCGTTGTCCGACGCGGAAAGCGCGCTGGAAGCAGGACACGACGAGAGCGCCCGCGCCCTGCGCGCGGACATCCGCTGCCGGGCAGGCGAATACGGGGAGGCCATCCGGGAGCTGCGCGAACTGGTCGCCTCGGATCCCGAGGACACCGAATACCGCGAGAGCCTGGGGGAGGCCCTGTTGTTCGCGGGGGAGACCGACGAGGCGGAGGCGTTCCTGGCTCCGCTCGCGCCGGACTTCGGCTGGGCGCACAACCTCCTCACCCTCGTCTGGCTGAAGACCGGGAAGACGGAAGAAGCCCACCGGGCGCTGAACGAAGGTCTCGACAAGGCCACCGCCCGGATCTCGACCGGCGCCTTCGACTGGGACGACCAGCTCCAACCGCTCTTCTATCTTCTCGTCCTCGGACGTGAGGAGGAGATGACCCGCGACCTCAAGGCCCTGCTCGAGAAGGGCCCGCCACAGGCGACGCGCTTGGAGCTGCTTCGCGATCTCAAGGAGCTACGAGTGCTCTTGCCCGAACTCGGCGGAGTGATCGAGGAACTCATCGCCCTCATCCCCAGGCCGGTGCTCACCCTCCCAGGTGCTTGAGCGCCTCCCTCCTGGACAGCGTGGACAGTGCCGGATGCGCGGCGACGAACGCGCGCACCCAGTCCGGCTCGGTCTTCGCGTACTCGCGCAGAGCCCAGCCGATTCCCTTGCGCAGGAAGAAGTCCTTGTCGTCGATATTCGCCTCGACGGCACGGGTGAGCAGGCCGGTGTCCGTTCCGCCCTTGGCGCCGATCTGGCAGATGACCGCCGTGCGGCGACGCCACCTGTCCTCGTCGTAGGCCCAGGTCAGCATCAGCGTGGTCACCGTGTCCGGTTCCGCGCGGAGGATCGGCCCGACCCGGCGGATGGCGACTTCGTCCACATAGTCCCACCACGCGCCCGTCACGATCATCTCCTCGTACAGGCCGAGCAGATCGACGTCCTGCCAACGGGCGTACGCGCGATGCCCGGAAAGAGCGATCGCCGCATAGCGCTCTTCCCGGAACTCGGCCTCCCGCCACAACGTGAGTATTGCCGTCGAAAAGCTCACACGATCGGGTAACGGATGTTCGGTGTAGACCCGCTTCAGCAAGGCGGCCCGTGGCGGGGACGCCACACCGAGGAACGGCATTTCCGACTTCATGTACGCCCGCATCGACGGCGCTTTCCCCGGATCGGCCAGCGCGGCCAAACCGTTGCGAACCGCCGAAACCAGGCTTTTCACCTCGTCCACGCGTGCTCCTTTCCCCAGCGGGCGCCGCGAGCGTACGACAGGGGACCGACAAGACTGATATGCCCGGATCGGGATTCGGATACCGACTAAAGAGGGATGGCGGTCAACGTGTCGGTCAGCGAGATTGAAGCCGGTTCTCGGTAGCTTCGGCCCGACCGGGTCGAACGCGGACGAAAAGGAACACAGTGAAGAAATTCGTTGCCGCCCTGGCGGTCGCGGGGATCGGCGTCGGCACCATGGCGCTCGCTCCCTCCGCTACGGCCGCCTCGGCGTCGGACTTCGATCCGAAGCCCATCTCCTGGGGAGCCTGCACCCGCCCTAGCCTGGTCAAGGCCGGCGCGGAATGTGGTTTCCTCGAGGTCCCGCTGGACTACGCGAAGCCGGGCGGGGAGAAGATCTCGATCGCCGTCTCGCGGGTGAAGCACAAGGCCGCCCAGTCGCAGGGCGTCATGCTGGTCAACCCGGGTGGCCCCGGCGGTTCGGGCCTCGGGCTGTCGACGCTCGGCCGCGCCGTCCCCAAGAAGGCGGGTGAGGAGTACGACTGGATCGGCTTCGACCCGCGCGGCGTCGGGGAGAGCAAGCCGTCGCTGACCTGCGACGGGAACTACGCCTCCTACAACCGCCCGCAGTACGTGCCGACCACGCGCGCCATCGAGACGGCGTGGCGTGAGAAGGCGAAGGGCTACGCGAAAGCGTGCGCCAAGAACGGCGCGATCCTCGACCACATCAAGACCATCGATGTGGCGAAGGACGTCGACAGCCTGCGCAAGGCGCTGGGCGAGAAGCAGATCAACTACTACGGCTTCTCCTACGGCACCTACCTCGGGCAGGTCTACAGCACGCTGTTCCCGCAGAACGTGCGGCGGATGGTGTTCGACGGCACCGTCGACCCCCGCGACGTCTGGTACAAGGCGAACCTGAACCAGGACATCGCCTTCGACAAGAACATCAAGACCTACTTCGGCTGGCTCGCGAAGTACGACGACGTCTACCACCTCGGCAATACCGCGGCCGCGGTCGAAAAGCTGTGGTACGCCGAGCAGAAGAAGCTGTACGACAAGCCCGCGGGCGGCGTCATCGGCGGATCCGAGTGGACGGACATCTTCCTGCAGGCCGGCTACTACGTCTTCGGCTGGGAAGACATCGCGAACGCGTTCGCCGGCTGGGTGCACAAGGGTGACTGGCAGACCTTGAAGGGCCTGTACGACGACTCCAACCCGCCTGGCCAGGACAACGGCTACGCGGTGTACGCGGCCGTGCAGTGCACCGACGTGGCGTGGCCGCAGAGCTGGCCCCGCTGGAAGTTCGACAACTGGGTCACGCATTTCCGGGCGCCGTTCGAGACCTGGGGCAACGCCTGGTTCAACGCGCCGTGCCTCGACTGGCCCGCGAAACCGGGCAAGCCGGTGGAGATCGACGGGAGCAAGGTCCCCGGCATCCTGCTGGTCAACGAGGAGAACGACGCCGCGACGCCGTACCCCGGCAGCATCGAGGTCCGCAAGCGCTACCCGAACTCCAGCCTGATCAGCGCCCCGGGTGGCACGACGCACTCGGGATCGCTGTCCGGTGTGTCCTGTGTGGACGACAAGATCGCGGACTACCTGCTGACCGGGAAGCTGCCCGTGCGCAAGCCGGGCAACGGTTCGGACGTGCAGTGCGGCGCGGTCCCGCCGCCGGTTCCGGCCGGTGCTTCCGCTTCCGCCAAGTCGGACGTGCCGTCTTCGGTCGCCGAGGTGAAGAAGGAGGCGCTGGCTCAGGCGCTGCCCTTCTGAGCCCTTCCTCGGGATGTTTCGATGCCCCGGTCCGGTTTTCCGGACCGGGGCATCTCTTTGCTCCGATGGCTCTCCGCATGGTCGCGAAAGCCACTTTCGCAACCATCAACGTCGCGAAAGTGGCTTTCGCAACGTGTGATGCGGTGGTCGTAGGTGGCTGGCTCGACCTGGCGGCGAAAGCGTGTCGCGAAAGCCACTTTCGCGACCTTCAAAGTCCCGAAAGTGGCTTTCGCGGTAATGGACCGCCGAGGTTCGGCCGGCCGCCTCACTCGCCCTTCAGCAGTGGCTCGTCATCCGCATGCTGTGGATGCGGTCGAAGAACCGGGCGTCGAACGATCCCTCGGCGAACCACCAGTGCCACACGTTCTTGACGGTGCCCTTGACGAACTTGGGGTCACCGCCGTGATGGATGGGCCCGAGGACGATGCCGTTGCTGTCCAGGAGGTTCACCCACATCAGCCACGCGTCGTTGCTGTCGCTGCTGACGATCGTCGCTTCGAACGAAGCGCTGCCATCGCGTCTGAGCGTCCATTTGGCGTTGTCCATCGTGCAGTCGCCCGCCTGGATACGGCCCCAGGTGAACCAGCAGGAACCCGCTCCGGTGCACGTGGCCTGTGCGGTGGTGGACGCCGTTGTCCCGGCCGATGCCGGCGTGGCGAAAGCGGTCCCGATCGTGAGCACGAGCATTGTCACGAAAAGTGCCATCCGGCGTGCTTTGGTCCTCATGTTCCCTCCCCGAAAATCGTCGCTCCTTGAACCGATGAGCAAAGCTAACCCGCGGCGGACCGCGGTCTGGATCACTTAGGTGCGGCAACGGGGGTGGCCGATAGTGCGTGACCGGCACCCTCTTGTCCCCGAATGCGATGAAAGTTCCGGTCACGCACCGAATCCCCTCGCCACCCCGGAAAACTGTCGGGCCCGCCCGTTAGCGTCCCCGGCATGACCATCGTCGAAGAGCACCGGACCGAGATCCGGGTGCAGGACACCGTTTATCGCATCGAGGTCGCCGCCCGTGAGGGTGGCGGCGCGGCCGGGGAAGACCGCTGGGTGACCGTCATGGTCGGCGGAGCCGGACCGCTGGAGGAGCCTGTCGCCGAAGGCAGGCTCGATATCGACGCCGAAGCCGTACCGGCCTTGGCGACCGTCTTGTCCGACACGCTGCTGGCGTTCGCCGGGCGGGGCAACGGCAGGAACGGCCGCCGAAGATCGGCGGACCGCCCCGCACAGCAGGGCCTGCCGTGGTCCGACGAGCTGGACGCGGAACTGGAAAGCCGTTGGCTTGCCGGGGAAAGCGTCGAGGAGATCGCGCGGCGGTTCGAGCGGACACCTGGCGGGATCCGTGCCAGGTTGCCCAGGGTGGGCTGCGACCCGGAGCGCCGGGGTGCGTATCTCCCCATCCCGCCGAGCCAACGGGAGGTGGGTGAACTCGGCTGAACCAGGGCGGTCGCGAGGGCCGAGGAATGCCTCGCGACCGCCATCAGTCCACTGTGGACGTCGCGCCGCGCTGGGCCCGCGCGGCCATTTCCCGGAGATGCTCGATCAGTTCCGGCGGCTCGTGCACGGTGAATTCGCAGCCGAGCCCGAGGATCCGGAACGCGAGCCAGTCCAGGGTGTCCGTGCCCGCGTGGAAAACGCAGGTCTCGTCGTCCAGCGATTCCAGTTCGCCGAATCCCTCGCCGATCGCGGGGGCGACCTGGCCGATCGGCGCGTGCAGGGTCACGCATGCGCGGTAGGTGGGAAGGAGGCTGTACATCTTGTCGGTGACATAGGCCGCCACGTCCTCCGCGGGTGGCTGTCTCGGCGTCGCCCGGCCACCGGTCGCCCGCGGTTCCGAGATCCGGTCCGCGCGGAAGATCCGCCAGTCGTCCCGGTCGAGGTCGTAGCCGAGCAGGTACCAGCGGCGTCCGGCGGAGACGAGCCGGTGCGGTTCGACGTGCCGGCGGGATTCGGTCCCGTCGCCGGTGCGGTAGGTGAACCGGGTCCGCTCGGTGTTGGCGATCGCGCCCGCGAAGACGGTGAGGTGTTCCGGATCCACCGCGGGGCCCGTGCCGGGCAGTGGCACGGTCGCGGCGCCCAGTGCGCCGACGCGATAACGCAGGCGTGAAGGCAGCACCTGTTCGAGTTTGGCCAGCGCCCGCACCGAGGATTCCTCGATACCCGAGATCGCCTGTCCGGCGGCACCACGGAGACCGACCGCGATCGCGACGGCCTCCTCGTCGTCGAGCAGCAGCGGTGGCATCGCCGTGCCTGCGCCGAGCCGGTAGCCGCCCTCGGAGCCTCGCGACGCCTCGACGGGGTAACCGAGCTCACGCAGCCGGTCGATGTCGCGCCGGATGGTCCGCGGACTGACCTCCAGCCGTTCGGCGAGCTCGCTGCCGGGCCACTCGCGCGGGGTCTGCAGGAGCGACAGCAGGCTGAGCAGCCGGGCGGGTGTGTCGGTCATGCGGTCAAGGATGCCTCGACCGAGAGCCCGTATCGGGTGAGCCACACGACTTTGTTTGATTGAACTTGCATGGGAGTGCATAATCATGCGTATGACGGTGAAGATCGCGGTGGCCGGAGCCAGCGGGTACGCGGGCGGCGAACTCCTGCGCCTGCTGCTGACCCATCCCGAAATCCAGATCGGCGCGCTCACCGCGGCCAGCTCCGCGGGAACGCCGCTCGTTCAGCATCAACCGCACCTCGCGCCACTGGCCGACCGGGTCCTGCTGGAAACGACCCCGGAGACCCTTGCCGGGCACGACGTCGTCTTCCTCGCCCTGCCGCACGGCCATTCCGGAGTCATCGCCGCGCAGCTGGGCCCGGACGTCCTGGTGGTCGACCTGGGCGCGGATCACCGCCTCGCGGACGCGGGGGACTGGCAACGCTGGTACGGCGGCGACCACGCCGGGCAATGGCCGTACGGGCTCCCCGAGCTCCCCGGTGCCCGCGAGCGCCTCGCCGGGACCAAACGCATCGCGGTCCCCGGCTGCTTCCCCACCGGCGGCTCGATCGCCCTCGCCCCGGCGCTCGCCGCGGGCCTGGTCGAGCCGGAGGTCAACGTCGTGGCCGTCACCGGGACGTCCGGCGCGGGCAAAAGCCTGAAGCCGAATCTTCTCGGTTCCGAGGTGATGGGGTCGGCCACCGCGTACGGCGTCGGTGGTGCCCACCGCCACACCCCCGAGTTCGCGCAGAACCTTTCCGCGGTGTCGGGTGAGCGGGTCAAGGTCTCGTTCACCCCGGTGCTGGCCCCGATGCCCCGCGGGATCCTCACCACCGCGAGCGCCGCCCTCAAGACCGACCTGGACGCCGAAGGCGCCCGCGAGGTCTATGAAAAGGCGTACGCCACCGAGCCGTTCGTCCAGCTGCTTCCCGAAGGCCGGTGGCCGTCTTCGGCTTCGGTCGTCGGCTCGAACAACGTCCAGCTGCAGGTCACCGTCGACGCCGACACCCGCCGCCTGATCGTGGTCGCGGCCATCGACAACCTGACCAAGGGCACCGCGGGCGGCGCCGTCCAGTCGATGAACATCGCCCTCGGCCTCCCCGAAACCACCGGACTACCGACCGTAGGAGTCGCTCCGTGACCGTCACCCAGCCGAAGGGATTCCGTGCCGCGGGCGTCGCCGCCGGGATCAAGGCCGAGGGCAAGCTCGACCTCGCGCTCGTCGTCAACGACGGGCCGCTGCAGGTCGCGGCCGGCGTCTTCACGCGCAACGTGATCAAGGCCGCGCCCGTCCTGTGGTCGCAGGAAGTGCTCAAGCAGCAGCGGCTCAAGGCCGTCGTCCTCAACTCCGGCGGCGCGAACGCCGCCACCGGCCCCGGCGGTTTCCAGGACACCCACAAGACCGCGGAGAAGGTCGCCGAGCTCCTCCAGGCGGGCGCGATCGAGGTCGCCGTCTGCTCGACCGGCCTGATCGGTGAGCGGCTGCCGATGGACGCGCTGCTCTCCGGTGTGGACACCGCCTTCGGGCGGCTCGGCACCGGCGACGAAGCCGACCTCGCCGCCGCCACCGCGGTCATGACCACCGACACCAAGCCGAAGCAGGCGGCCGCGAAGCACGAAAGCGGCTGGAGCGTCGGCGGGTTCGCCAAGGGCGCGGGCATGCTCGCCCCGAACCTGGCGACGATGCTCTCCGTCCTCACCACCGACGCGGTCGTCACGCCCGAAGTACTGGACAAGGCTCTGCGCGCCGCCACCGGCGTGACCTTCGACCGGCTCGACGTCGACGGCGGGACCTCCACCAACGACACGGTGCTCGTCCTCGCGTCCGGTGCCAGCGGGGTCGAGCCGACCGAGGCCGAACTGACCGAACTCCTCACCGCCGTCAGCCTCGACCTCGTGCTACAGCTGCGCGCGGACTCCGAGGGCGCGACCAAGTACGTCGACGTCACGGTCACCGGCGCGGCGAGCGAGGCGGACGCCATCGCCGTCGGCCGGACGATCGCCGAGGACAACCTGGTCAAGACCGCCCTGTTCGGTTCCGACCCGAACTGGGGCCGCATCGCCATGGCGCTCGGCCGGGTGCCGGCGGAGATCGACCCGGAGAAGGTCGCCATCGCGATCAACGGCGTCACCCTGTTCGCCAAGGGCACCACCGCGGCCGACCGCTCCGAGGCGGATCTGTCGGGCCGTGACATCCAGATCGTCGTGGACCTGGGCCTCGGCGAAGGCGGGGCGACGATCTACACGACCGACCTCTCGCACGCGTACGTCGAAGAGAACAGCGCGTACTCGTCATGAGCCCTTCCGAATCCACCGTCCCCGCGGACGAGCGGCTCGCGACGGCCGCCGAGAAGGCCTCGATCCTCATCGAAGCCCTGCCCTGGCTGCAGCGCTTCCACGGCGCCACCGTCGTGGTGAAGTACGGCGGCAACGCCATGATCGACGAGAGCCTCAAGCAGGCCTTCGCCGAGGACATGGTCTTCCTGCGCATGGCCGGGCTGCGCCCGGTGGTGGTGCACGGCGGCGGCCCGCAGATCACCGCGATGCTCAACCGGCTCGGCGTCGAAGGCGAGTTCAAGGGCGGCCTGCGCGTCACCACGCCCGAGACCATGGACATCGTCCGCATGGTGCTGACCGGCCAGGTCAGCCGCGAACTGGTCGGCCTGATCAACGCGCACGGACCGTACGCGGTCGGCATCTCCGGCGAGGACGCGCGGCTGTTCACCGCCGAGCGCAAACAGGCCACTGTGGACGGTGTACCGGTCGACATCGGGCTCGTCGGCGAGGTCTCCGAGGTCAACCCGGACGCGGTGCTCGACATCGTCAACGCGGGCCGGATCCCGGTGGTGTCCACCGTGGCCCCGGACGTCGACGGCGTCGTGCACAACATCAACGCCGACACCGCGGCGGGTGCGCTGGCCGCGGCGCTGGGCGCGGAAAAGCTGGTCGTGCTCACCGACGTCGAAGGTCTTTACGCCAATTGGCCGGATCGAGGTTCGCTGGTCGACCGGATCCGCGTGGACCGCCTCGAAACCCTGCTTCCCGGCCTCGCCAGCGGCATGATCCCGAAGATGGAAGCCTGCGTGCGCGCCATCCGCGGCGGCGTCCGCCGCGCGCACGTGATCGACGGCCGCATCGCCCATTCGGTATTGCTGGAGGTCTTCACCTCGCGCGGTATCGGTACCATGGTCTTCCCCGAAACGGAGCTCCCGTGACCACGTACAAGTCCAATGTAGACGGCCAGGAGCACTGGAAGTCGTCCCTCATGGACAACTACGGCACCCCGGCGCTGACCCTGGTCCGCGGTGAGGGGGCGAAGGTCTGGGACGCCGATGGCAAGCAGTACGTCGACCTGCTGGGCGGCATCGCGGTCAACGCGCTCGGCCACGCCCACCCCGCCGTGGTCGCCGCCGTCACCGAGCAGATCGCGAAACTCGGGCACACCTCGAACCTCTACGTGAACCCGGTCGCCGTCGAACTGGCCGAAACCCTCCTGGACGTCGCAGGCCTGTCTGGCAACGCAAAGGTGCTGTTCGTCAACTCCGGCGCCGAGGCCAACGAAGCCGCGCTGAAGATCAGCAGGCTCACCGGGCGGACCAAGATCGTCGCGTGCGAGGGCGCCTTCCACGGCCGCACCATGGGCGCGCTGACGCTGACCGGGCAGCCGTCGAAGCGGGACGCGTTCGAGCCGCTGGTTCCCGGCGTCACCCACGTTCCCTACGGTGACATCGACGCGTTGCGCGCCGCGGTGGACACCGAAACGGCGGCGGTGTTCCTCGAGCCGATCCTCGGGGAGGCGGGCGTCGTCCCGGCGCCGGACGGTTACCTCCAAGCCGCGCGGGAGATCACGAAGGCGACCGGGACGCTGCTGGTCCTCGACGAGGTGCAGACCGGAATCGGCCGCACCGGCGCGTGGTTCGCCTTCCAGCACACCGGCATCGTCCCGGACGTCATCACGCTGGCCAAGGGGCTCGGCGGCGGGCTGCCGATCGGCGCGGTCATCGGCGTCGGCGAGGCGGGGGAGCTGGTCAAGCCGGGACAGCACGGCACCACCTTCGGCGGCAACCCGGTCTGCTGCGCCGCCGGGCTCGCCGTGCTCAAGACCATCGCCAAGGACAACCTGAACGACCACGTTTCCGCGCTGGGCAAGGACATCGCCTCCCGCGTGGAGGAGCTCGGCCACCCGCTGGTGTCCGGGGTCCGCGGTGCGGGGCTGCTGCTCGGCATCGCCCTGCGCGAACCGGTCTCGGCGAAGGTCGCCAAGGCCGCGCAGGACGCGGGGTACCTGGTCAACCCGATCGCCCCGGACACCATCCGGCTGGCACCGCCGCTGATCCTGAGCGCCGACGAGGCCGCGGGATTCCTCGAAGCCCTTCCCGGGGCGCTCGATTCCACCACCACCTAGGACAGAGACGAAACGCATGCTCCGCAACTTCCTCCGTGACGACGATCTCAGCCCCGCCGAACAGGCCGAGATCCTGGACCTCGCCGATCAGTTGAAGGCCGAGCCGCTGAGCTCCCGCGCGCTGGAGGGCAAATCCGTCGCGGCGATCTTCGAGAAGAACTCCACCCGGACCCGGTTCTCCTTCGAGGTGGGCATCGCCCAGCTCGGCGGCAACCCGGTCATCGTCGACGGCCGCTCCATGCAGCTCGGCCGCGAAGAGACCATCGAGGACACCTCACGGGTGCTTTCGCGGTATCTGGACGCGATCGTCTGGCGGACCTTCGCCCAGAAGCGCATCGACGCGATGGCGTCGGCGGCGAGCATCCCGGTGATCAACGCGCTCACCGACGAGTTCCACCCGTGCCAGGTGCTCACCGACCTGATGACCATCCGCGAGCGCAAGGGCAAGCTCGCCGGGCTCACCCTGGTGTACCTCGGCGACGGCGCCAACAACATGGCGCATTCGCTGCTGCTGGGCGGGACCACGGCCGGGATGCACGTCCGCGTCGTCTCGCCGGAGGGTTTCCAGCCGGACCAGCAGGTCATGCTCGACGCCAAGCACCGGTCGACGGAGACCGGCGGCAGCACCACGGTCTTCACCGATCCGTACGCCGCGGTCGAGGGCGCGGACGTCGTCGTCACCGACACCTGGACGTCGATGGGCCAGGAGAACGACGGCCTCGACCGCGTCGGCCCGTTCCGTGAGCTGCAGGTCAACTCCGCGCTGATGCGCCGTGCCGCGGACGAGGCGATCGTGCTGCACTGCCTGCCCGCGCACCGCGGCTGGGAGATCACCGACGAGGTCATCGACGGGCCGTCCAGCGCGGTCTGGGACGAGGCCGAGAACCGGCTGCACGCGCAGAAGGCGCTGCTGGTGTGGCTGCTTGGCAAGGAGGCATCGTGAGCCACACTGGCGAAGCCTCGCTCGCGCATGCCGACCGGGTGTGGGTGTCCCGCACTGGCACAGAGAAGCGACGATGACCGGCAGCCGAGTCACCCGGCAGGCCCGGATCACCGAACTCGTGTCCACGATGGCCATCCGCAGCCAGACGGAGCTCGCGAAGCTCTTGGCGGCGGAAGGTATCGACGTCACGCAGGCGACACTGTCGCGGGACCTCGACGAACTGGGCGCGGTGAAGCTCCGGGGTGCCGATTCCGGCGCGCCGGTGTATGTCATTCCGGAGGACGGCAGCCCGGTACGCGGGGTACAGGGTGGCACGTCGAGGCTTTCGCGGTTGCTCGCCGAGCTGCTCGTTTCGGCGGACTCGTCGGGCAACCTGACGGTGCTGCGCACCCCGCCGGGCGCGGCGCAATTCCTGGCCAGCGCCATCGACAGGGCGGCGCTGGAGGAGGTCGTCGGCTCGATCGCCGGCGACGACACGGTCGCGGTGATCGCGAGGGAACCGTTGTCCGGCAAGGACCTGGCCGAGCGTTTCATGGCGCTGGCCCGACGGTCGTCCATAGTGGACGGCGGTGAGGAGACCGAAGGTGACGCCTGACGGGTTCGCCTTCCCGGATGACCCGGAGAAGCTGGTCATCACCTTCGACGAAGGTGTGCCGGTGGCCATCGACGGGGAGACCGTGACGCTGCTGGAAGCCTTCCAGCAGGTGAACTTGCGTGTCGGCGCCTTCGGGCTCAAAGGACGTGAGATCTACGAGGGGCCTGCCGCGGTCGCGCTGGTCACCGCGCACGAGGAACTGCAAAAGGTCAGCACCGGGCGCGTGTCCGGCGAGGTCCGGCTGGTCCTGCACCGCGGGAACGCGGTCGTGAACTCCGCGCGCGACGAGCGCGCGCTGTACGACTTCACCACAGGCGCTACCTTCGACCGGTCAGTCGCCTGAAGAGAACCGAAAGAATTCTGAGGAGTGTTGTGAGCGGGAATGAGCAGCCGGTGCAGCTGTGGGGCGGCCGGTTCGCCAGCGGACCGGCCGAGGCGATGGCGGCGCTGAGCGCGTCGACCCATTTCGACTGGCGGCTGGCGCCGTACGACATCGCCGGGTCGCGGGCCCACGCGCGGGTGCTGCGGAAGGCGGGGCTGCTCACCGAAGACGAGCTGACCGGCATGCTCGCCGCGCTGGACACCCTCGCCCAGGACGTCGAGTCGGGCGCGTTCACCCCGACGGTCGCCGACGAGGACGTCCACACCGCGCTCGAACGCGGTCTGCTGGAGCGGGCCGGCACCGAACTCGGCGGCAAGCTCCGGGCGGGCCGTTCGCGCAACGACCAGGTCGCGACGTTGTTCCGGATGTGGCTGCGGGACGCGGCCCGACGGGTGGTCGCGGGCACCCTCGGCGTCGTCGACGCGCTGGTTTCGCAGGCGAAGCGGCACCCGGACGCGATCCTCCCCGGCCGTACCCACCTGCAGCACGCCCAGCCCGTCCTGCTGGCGCATCACCTGCTCGCGCACGGCCAGTCGCTGCTGCGCGACGTCAGCCGGCTGCGTGACTGGGACGCTCGCACGGCCGAATCGCCCTACGGCTCCGGCGCTCTCGCGGGTTCCTCGCTCGGTCTCGACCCGGAGGCCGTCGCCGAGGAGCTGGGGTTCGACACCAGCGTCGAGAACTCGATCGACGGCACCGCTTCGCGGGACTTCGTCGCCGAGTTCGCCTTCGACGTGGCGATGCTCGCGGTCAACCTGTCCAGGATCGCCGAAGAGGTGATCATCTGGAACACCGCCGAGTTCGGTTACGTCACGCTCGACGACGCTTGGGCGACCGGCAGTTCGATCATGCCGCAGAAGAAGAACCCGGACGTCGCCGAGCTGACCCGCGGCAAGGCCGGACGCCTCATCGGCAACCTGACCGGGCTGCTCGCGACACTCAAGGCGCAGCCGCTCGCGTACAACCGTGACCTGCAGGAGGACAAGGAGCCGGTCTTCGACTCCGTCGAGCAGCTGGAACTGTTGTTCCCGGCGATCGCGGGCATGCTGGAGACGCTGACCTTCCACACCGACCGGCTCGCCGAACTGGCGCCCGCCGGTTTCACCCTCGCGACGGACATCGCCGAATGGTTGGTGCGCCAGGGCGTTCCGTTCCGTGTCGCGCACGAAGCGGCGGGGGAGAGCGTCCGCGTCGCCGAGGCCCGCGGCGTCGGACTGGACGAACTGACCGACGAAGAGTTCGAGAAGATCAACCCGGCGCTGACGCCCGCCGTGCGCGAGGTGTTGACCGTCGAGGGCTCCGTGAGCTCGCGCAACGCCCGGGGCGGTACCGCGCCGGAGCGGGTCGCCGAACAGCGGGACCGGCTGGTCGCGCGGGTCGCCGAACACCGCGCCTGGCTCGGCTGAGAAGTGTGTGAAGGCCCCTCAGCGAGCCAGGGGCCTTCACGCGCACTTCAAGATCGCTTCGCGGTCTTCCGGAGCTTCGCCCGCACCGCGCGGGTGGCGACCGGGCCGAGCCCCTCGAAGACGTCGACCAGGACGGCAAGCTGCTCCAATGCCGCCAGTGCCTGTTCGCTGCCCTCGGGGTTGACCGATTCGAACAACGTCAGGCCGAGGAAACCGGCGGAGACCGCGTGGGCGAGCCCCTCGGTCTGCGCGAACTCGAGTACCGGCGAACCGGCCAGCACGCGGTCGAGGGTGGCCTGGACTTCGCGAACCCAGTTGTCCAGCGCCTGCCGCGTCGCCTCGGCCAGCCGCCCGCCGCCCTGCGCGCCGGCGAGCGCCTGGGCGAGGACCGTCATGTTCCCCTCGGCGCGTTCCTCCGCATGGATGGCCCGTCCGAGATTCAGCAGCTCACCGAGCGTGGTCACTTCGGCGAACCGGGCACGGAAGTGGGCGACACGGCTTTCGGTCGCCGTCACGCAGGCCTGCGCGATCAGCTCCTCGACACTGCCGAAGTGGTAGAAGATCAGCGCCTGATTGGTACCCGACGCGGCGGCGACGGTCCTGGCCGAAACGGCGGTGATCCCGCTGGTGCGGATCGTCTCCAGCGCCCCGTCGATCAACCGCTGTTTCGTGCCGGTCCCGTTCATCAGTCCAGGACCTTCTCACGCAGGGGCTTCACCGCGCCGCTCACCCCCGGCCGCAGATCGACGAACCGTGCCTCGAAAGCACCCCGGTAGCCGAACAGCGGCCCGAACCGCCGGTTCGTCACCTGGACCTCGATACGGAAGAGCCCGCGCTCCTCGTCGAACCACTCGTCGACCTCGGCCACGCCGACGACGGATCGCGGCACCACACACCGAAGCGGGCCTTCGCGGATCCGGAACTCCTCCGACCGGATGTGGAAGCCGCCGTCCGGCCGCACCGTCAGGTCGAGGTCGACGGCGAGATGCTGATGCGTCCCCAGGTAGTCGACGATCTTCCCGCGATCGGCGCTGTAGATCATCTGCGCGTCGAACCGGCGCCGCCGCTCCGGCAGTTCGAAGGTACGGACGAACGACACCGTCTCCCTGCCGAGCGAGTCGACGTACGGGTAGTTCTCGATGGTGAAAGGGACGTTGCGGCCGCGTTCCGGGAACAGGATGTGTCTCGACGCGCCGAGCCGCAGGAACGGCGTCGCGAACGCGGCGCCTCGCCAGATCTCGTCCATCACGCCGACGCCGATCATCCCGACGCCGTTCTCCGTGCTCAGCGACAGTCGTTCGCGCATCCGCGGATGCAAGGACGCGAAGCCGTCGCCCAGCGCTTCTCGGAAGATCATGCCTGCTCCAGCGTGTCGAGGATGCGGGGCGCGACACCGTCCTTGCCGGGCCGCGGGCTCCGGCGGCAGCGCCCCGCCGAGGGCGAGAGCAACGGGAGTGCTTCCGGCGGCCCGCCGGTCTCGAGCCACAGGCGGAGCCTGTCGAACGACCAGGCCGTCATCCAGCCGAAGAGCGGCCGGAACAGCAGATCGGCGAGCCTGCCGAAGACACCCCATCGGGTGGTGTAGTCGAAACCGGTGATGAACCGGACACCCTCGTCGGTGGGGGTGTAGCGCCAATAACCAGAGCCGGACTTGATGAGCGACAGCGGATCCGCGGAGGCGAACCGCAACGCGGACGTCCGGCCGCCGTCCGGCCGCGTGCTCTCCCCGGCGTGCGTTCCCGTCCCGCTGACGACGAACCCCAGGAATTCGGTCGTGTACCGGAACCGTCCCGGCGAACCCGCGACCGGTTCGATCCGCGAGAAGCGGAGATCCCACCGCGCGTGCAGGCGTGGGTCCTGCGTGTACCGCCACAACGTGTCGAGGTCGGTGCGGATCACCGTTTCGACGTAAAGCGCTCTCCGGCTCATGGAGCCCCCTCCCTTTTGAGCGACCGCTCAAAAGGACTGTAGAGCATGTTTGAGCGATCGCTCAATACCCGGCCCGTTAAGGTCGGCCTGGGAGAACGCGACGTAAGGGGAGTGCGGGACGTGGAGACCGGCAGACAGTTCACCCGGCGCGAGCTGGCGCTGGATCCGGTGGAGCTGTCCACGCTCCTGCTCGGCGCGGTGATCGAAGCGACCGGTCCCGACGGCACCGTCGCCGTCCGCCTGGTGGAGGTCGAGGCCTATCGAGGACTCGACGACCCCGCGTCGCACTGCTATCGCGGCAAGACCCCGCGCAACGCGGTCATGTGGGGACCCGCGGGGCATCTGTACGTGTACTTCGTCTATGGCATGCACTTCTGCGCGAACGTCGTCGGCACCGAAGACGGGCAACCGGGCGCCGTGCTGCTGCGTGCCGGGGAGGTGGTGTCCGGTGCGGACATCGCAAAGGCGCGCCGGCCGTCCGCGCGCGGCAACGGCGAACTCGCCAAAGGCCCGGCCATCCTCACGTCGGTGCTCGGGATCGACCGGGCCGAGAACGGCGTCGACCTGACCGACCCCGCGTCACCCGTCCGGTTGTTCACCGGTGAACGTGTCCCCGAAGCGGACATCCGCACCGGGCCGCGCGTCGGGGTCGCGATGGCGATGGACACGCCGTGGCGGTTCTGGATCGACGGATCACCAGCGGTCTCCACCTATCGACGGGGCGGCAAGCGACGGGCGGCCGCCCCCGGCCGATAGTCGGTTGACCTGGTGCGGGAGGATCTACAGGCGTGAGCGAGCACATCCTTGACGAGCTGACCTGGCGCGGCCTGATCGCGCAATCCACCGACCTCGAAGCGCTGCGGCGAGACCTCGACCAAGGACCTCTCACGCTCTATTGCGGATTCGACCCGACCGCGCCCAGCCTGCACGCCGGCAACCTCGTCCCGCTGCTGATGCTCTCGCGCTTCCAGCGCGCCGGCCACCGGCCGATCGTGCTGGCGGGTGTCGCCACCGGGATGATCGGCGACCCGCGTGACACCGGTGAGCGCACCCTCAACACGCTGGACACCGTCGCCGAATGGGCGGACCGGATCCGTGGGCAGCTGGAGCGGTTCGTCGATTTCGACGACTCGCCGACCGGCGCGGTCATCGAGAACAACCTGAACTGGACCGGCAAGCAGACCGTGGTCGAGTTCCTGCGCGACGTCGGCAAGCACTTCCCGGTCAACATGATGCTGAACCGCGAGACGGTGAAGCGCCGCCTCGAGGCCGACGGCATGTCGTACACCGAATTCAGCTACCTGCTGCTGCAGTCGCAGGACTACCTGCACCTGCACCGCGAGTACGGCTGCAAGCTGCAGATCGGCGGCTCCGACCAGTGGGGCAACCTCGTCGGCGGGGTCGACCTGATCCGCCGGACCGATGGTGGCCACACGCACGCGCTGACCGCACCGCTGGTCACCGACACCGAAGGGCGCAAGTTCGGGAAGTCCACCGGCGGCGGCAGCGTCTGGCTCGACCCGGAGATGACGTCCCCGTACGCGTGGTTCCAGTACTTCGTGAACGTCGCCGACGCCGACGTCATCCGCTACCTGCGGATGTTCTCCTTCCTCGGGCAGGAGGAGATCGCGGCACTGGCCGAGGACACCGAACAGCGCCCCCACCTGCGGTCCGCGCAGCGGAAGCTGGCGGAGGACTTCACGACCCTGGTGCACGGCGAGGCGGCGACGCGCCAGGTCATCGCCGCGAGCCAGGCACTGTTCGGCAGGGGAGAGCTGCGTGAGCTCGACTCGTCCACCCTCGACGCCGCCATGGCCGAGGTGCCCAACGGCAAGATCGACCCGAACGGCGAGTCGACCATCGTCGACCTGCTGATCGCGGCCGGGCTCGTCGACAGCAAGGGCGCCGCGCGCCGCACCGTCAAGGAAGGCGGCGCGTACGTCAACAACACGAAGATCGCCGACGAGGAGTGGAAGCCGTCCTCGGACGACGCTCTGCACGGCCGCTGGCTCGTGGTCCGCAAGGGCAAGCGCAACGTCGCCGGCGTGCGCGTCGGGGGCTGATCGCGGCCCGGGCCCGAAACAGGGGCTCTGACCTGCGGAAACGCAGTTAAGGTACCCCCCTGTTTCGGGCCCTTCCGGGGCGTGTAAAGTTCTCCAAGTCGCCAGGGAAACCGGGCGGCCGACCGGGACACGAACCAAGCTCTCGCTCAGTGCGATTGAGTGGGTGTCTCACCAAAAACTGCTAGGAATGAC
>NZ_JBHXIB010000004.1:0-84299 GCF_042723975.1 Amycolatopsis sp. NPDC058340
TCCGCCGAACCCGCGATCTCCGCGGACCGGTAAAGCTCGGTGAGGGCCGTCAGTTCCGCGATCCACCGCGCGGTTTGTTCATCACTTGCCGGGGCAAACCGGCGACACTCCGACGCAGAGGGGCGGGGCTGATGACCGCGCAGCGGACGATCACGGACGAGATCGGCGAAATCGGTGTCTGGCTGATGGGCGAGTTCGGCGGCCGCTTGCCGGCGAACGTGATCAGCCGGGTGCTCAACGCGAGCAAGCGCGACCTCGAAGGCCGCATCGACCCCGAGGAGCTGGGCGAGATGTTCCATGCCCTCTGCCGGTTCCGGCTTCAGCGGATCCTGGCCTCGGACGAGCGGATCACGGTCAAGATCCCGGGCGCTCGCCTTTCGTGATGGTCTTGAGCTCGACGTACTGAGCGAGGCCCGCCGCACCGTACTCACGGCCGATGCCACTGGCCTTGTAACCGCCGAAGGGGCCGTCGAAGCCGATCGGCGCCCCGTTGACGGTCACCGTCCCGGTGCGCATCCGCCGCGCGACGGCGAGCGCCCGGTCCTCGTCGGCCGACCAGACACCGCCGGAAAGCCCGTACTCGGAGTCGTTGGCGATGCGGACCGCATCGTCCTCGTCCGTATAGGGGATGACGACCAGCACCGGCCCGAAGATCTCCTCCTTGGCGATGCGCATCGTGCTGTCGACGTCGGCGAACAACGTCGGCGTGACGTAGTTGCCCTTGTCCAGGCCCGCCGGGATCCCGGAGCCTCCGGTGACGAGGCGCGCGCCCTCGGCGACCCCGACCTCGATGTAGTCGCGCACCCGCTGTTGCTGGCCTGGCCGCACCATCGGGCCGATGAAGGTCTTCTCATCGGCCGGATCGCCGACCACGAGCGACTCCATCATCTCCTTGAGCCCGGTGACGACCTCCTCGTACCGGCCGCGCGGCGCGAGGATCCGTGTCTGCGCGATGCAGGCTTCGCCATTGTTGAGCAGCGATCCGAACTTCAGCCCGGCGATCACGTCCGCCATCACGGCGTCGGGCAGGATCACCGCCGCGGATTTCCCGCCCAGCTCCAGGCTGACCCGCTTCAGCCGCTCCCCCGCCAGCGACGCGATCCGGCGGCCGGCGGCGGTCGAACCGGTGAACGCGATCTTGTCCACGCCGGGGTGTTTCACCAGGTACTCGCTGGTCTCCCGGTCCGCGGGCAGCACGCTGATCACCCCGGACGGCAGCCCCGCCTCCGCGAGCAGGTCCGCGAGCAGGCTCATACTGAGCGAGTTCTCCGGCGAGACCTTGAGGACGACGGTGTTCCCCGCGAGCAGTGCCGGGACGATCTTGGCCATCGACGCCGAGAACGGCGAGTTCCACGGGATGATCGCGGCGACCACGCCGATAGGTTCCCGGCGCACGATCGAACGGAACGGCGCGGCAGGGTCCGAGGGCGTGAGCGTCTCTTCCCACCCGAATTCCTCCGCCGCCTTCAGGTACGAGACGGCGAGCCGTCCCACCCCGGGCTGCCCGGCCCGCGTGAACCAGAGAGCGGAGCCGTTCTCGGCCGAGATGAGCCCGGCGATCTCGTCCGCGCGGGCCTCCCTCAGCGCGTTCAGCCGCCGGAGCACCGCGATCCTTTCCTCCGGCGAGGTCCGCGGCCACGGACCTTCGTCGAAGGCGACCCTGGCCGCGGCGACGGCACGGTCGATGTCAGCGGGAAGCGCTTGGACGACGCGTCCGATCACCGACTGGTCATGCGGGGACACGATGTCCAGCCGCGTCGGATCGCTCGGCGTCGTCCACTCGCCTCCGATGAAGAGCCTGTCGTTCGTGATCACCGTTCCGCCTCTCTAACTGTCACATCAAAGTAGCACTTATGGCAGTTAACGACACAGCGGCGTGATACATTCCCGGCATGAGAGCCGATGCGACGCGCAACCTCGAAGCCGTCCTGACCACCGGCGCGCGCATGCTCGCTCACGACCCCTCGGCCAGCATCAGCGCGATCGCCACCGAAGCCGGTGTCGACAGGCGCACCGTCTATCGGCGCTTCGCCTCCCGCGAGGAACTCTTGGCCGCCATCTACGACTCGCGGCTGACCGCGGTCGAACAGGTCGTCCGCGCCGCCCGGCTCACCGAGACGGCGGTCCCCGTGGCCTTGCACCGGTACGTCGAAGGCATCATCGAAGTCAACCGCGCCTGGCCGGTCGAACTGACCCGGATGCGCGCCGAACCCTCCATCCAGGACCGACGGAACCGGCTCTCCGCCGAGGTGGACACGTTCCTCCAGCGGGCCACCGACGAGGGCTTTCTCCGCGCGGACGTCCCGGACGGCTGGGCGAGCCGTCTGCTGATCCAGCTCCTCCACCTCGCATCGAGGGAGGACATGGACGCCCCGCGCGCCGCCGATCTGCTCGTCGAGACGTTCTTGAGCGGGGTCGGTGCCCGCTAACGTTCACGCGGTTCATGCGGATTGCGTCGCGCTACTTTGCCGAGCAGCGCCGGTCCTGACCAGAGCACGAATGTTGCATGCGACGTCCTGATCAGGGCTTTCGTCATCCCGGTCCCGACCGGCCCGATACACCCGGACGTAGCGAACGTTCGACTGCTCGTCCGGCCAGGTGACCACGTCTGGACCAAGACCGAGCCGCAACCGCCTCGGCTACTCGACAGTCACCCACCCCCATGGAGCGGCGACGTCACGCAGAGTGTGCGAAGGTGGCGGCATGGCCGCTTCCCACAGGCGATTCCCCCTGTCCTGGACCACCGTCATGCCGGTCCTCGCCATAGTCGTGCTGGTGCTGAGCTGGGGCCGTGACCTGGGCGCGGTGCCGGTGATAATCGTCGCACTGGCACTCGGCGGGACGGTGCTGGCCGCGGTGCATCACGCCGAAGTGGTGGCGCATCGCGTCGGGGAACCGTTCGGCTCGCTGGTGCTGGCGATCGCGGTCACGGTCATCGAAGTCGCGCTGATCGTGACGATGATGTCCTCCGGCGGCCCCGAGGCCGGGACGCTGGCCCGCGACACGGTGTTCGCCGCGGTGATGATCACCATGAACGGCATCGCCGGTATCTCCCTCATGGTCGGCGCGCGTCGTTACGGCGAGACGCACTTCAACCCCGAAGGCAGCGGCGGCGCCCTCGCCACCGTGGCGACCTTGGCCACCGTCAGCCTCGTGTTGCCGACCTTCACCACCAGCACCCCGGGCCCGGCCTTCAACGGCACGCAGCTCACCTTCGCCGCCGTCGCCTCACTGCTGCTCTACGGCCTTTTCGTGCTCACACAGACAGTGCGCCACCGCGATTTCTTCCTGCCCGTCGACAGCGAGGGCTCGGTCAAGGAAGAGGAACACGCCGAGCCGCCGACCAACAAGGCCGCGCTCACCAGTCTCGGGCTGCTGCTCGTGGCGCTGGTCGCCGTCGTCGGCCTGGCGAAGGTCGAATCCCCCGCCATCGAAGCGGGCGTCAGCGCGGCGGGCTTCCCGCAGTCGTTCGTCGGCGTGGTGATCGCCATGCTGGTGCTGCTCCCGGAAACACTGGCCGCGACCAGGGCCGCGCGGCGCGACCGGATGCAGACCAGCATCAACCTCGCCTACGGTTCGGCGATCGCGAGCATCGGGCTCACCATCCCGACCATCGCGCTGGCGTCGATCTGGCTGGACGGGCCTCTGCTGCTCGGCCTGGGTGCGACCCACATCGTGCTGCTGGCGCTGACGATCGCGGTCAGCGTGCTCACCGTCGTCCCCGGCCGCGCGACCCGGCTGCAGGGCGGGGTGCATCTCGTCCTGCTGGCCGCGTTCCTGGTGCTCGCCATCAACCCGTGACACGTCCTCTTCGGACCGGGTTCTGTCGGAGGTCCCGGGTAATCTCAGCCCCGTGAACGCTCGGGACCGCATCCAAGAACTCGCCGATCAGATCGTCGTCCTTCGCGACGCCTACTACCGGGGCTCGCCGAAGGTGGCCGACGCCGACTACGACGCGATCGAAGACGAATTGCGCGGGCTCATCGAGGCGAATCCCGAGCTGGCACCGGAGCCGAACCCGCTCGACCAGGTCGGCGCGCCCGCCGTCCTGCACGCGCCCATCCGGCATTCGCGGCCCATGTTGTCGCTGGAGAAAGCGACCAAACCCGAGCAGGTCGAGGCGTTCTTCGCCCGGTTCCCCGGGCAGCCGGTGGTCGTCATGCCGAAGCTCGACGGCCTGTCACTCGCCCTGGTCTACGAAAACGGGCGGCTGGCCAGGGCGGTCACCCGCGGCGACGGGACCACGGGCGACGACGTGACCATGCTGGTCCGGGCGTTGACCGACGGCGTCCCGGACAAGGTCGACGCGCCCGGCCGGGTCGAGGTCCGCGGCGAGGCCGTCATGCTGCGCTCCACTTTCGCCGCCTACAACAAGGTCCACCCGGACAAGCCACTGATCAACCCGCGCAACGCCGCCGCCGGGACCTTGCGTGCGAAGGACCCGGCCACCGTCGCCGAGCGGCGTCTCCAGTTCTTCGCGTTCGACCTCTCCACCGAGCCCGACAGCGCGGAAACCGATCTCGACGGTGCGCTGCGGACGCTCGGGTTCGCGGCCGCCGACATGCGGCACTGCGAAGACGCCGAGTCGGCGCAGGCCGTCATCACGACCATCGAGCAGCAGCGCAACGACCTCGACTACGACCTCGACGGCGCGGTACTGCGCCTGGCGGATCGCGACGCCTACGCCGCCGCCGGGACCAGGTCCAGTTCCCCGCGCGGTGCGCTGGCCTTCAAGTTCGCCGCCGAGGAGAAGACCACCGTGCTCGCCGATGTCGTCTGGGACGTCGGCAAGACCGGCAAGATCGCTCCCGTCGCGTGGCTGGAGCCGGTGTTCGTCGGCGGGACCACGGTCACGCGGGCGACGCTGGCCAACCAGGAGGTCATCAAGGCCCGCGGTATCAAGATCGGCGACACCGTGCTCGTGCGCCGCGCCGGCGACGTGATCCCGTTCGTGGCCGGTGTCCTCGACGCCGCCAAGCGCACCGGCGAGGAGCGGGAGATCGTGCCGCCGTCGGTGTGCCCGTCGTGCGAAGAGCCGTTGACCGAACAGGGCAACAGCCGGGAACTGTTCTGCACCAACGTCGCCTGTCCCGCCCAGACCGTCCGGCGGCTGATCCACTGGGCGTCGCGCGCGGCCGCGGACATCGACGCGATCGGCGGCGTCTGGATCGAGCGGCTCGCCGAGGCCGGGATTCTCGAACATCCGTCGGACTTCTATCGGCTCACCAAGGAAAAGCTGCTGGAGTTCGATCGCATCGGCGACATCTCCGCCACCCGCATGATCGAGTCGATCGACGCGAGCCGTGCCGTCGGTCTGCGCCGGGCGTTGATCGGCCTCGCGATCCCGATGGCCTCCGAGGGCACCGCCGCGCGGCTGTGCCGGGCCGGGTTCGGTTCGCTGGAAGCCGTCGCGGACGCGGGCGAAGAGGGTCTCGTCGCCGTGGAGGACATCGGTCCGAAGGTCGCCGCGTCCCTGATCGAGCACCTCACCCGGCTCCGTCCCGAGCTCGAGCGGCTGCGCGAGGCCGGAGTCTCGCTGGACGTGCGCGAAGAAGACCTCCCTCCCGTCGTCGCGGCCGGCGCGCCGCTGGAAGGCAAGACGGTCGTGGTCACCGGATCGATCAGCGACCCGCGCTCCGGCGAGAAGGTGCCGCGCCCGACCTTCCAGCGGCTGTGCGAAAAGGCTGGCGCGACCATCGCGTCGTCGGTCTCGGCGAACACGGACCTGCTCATCACCGGCGCCGACGTCGGAGCGAGCAAGCTCACCAAGGCCGAGAAGCTCGAAGTCGAGGTCGTGGACCAGGGCGTGATCTGGGGTCAGTTGATCGAGGCGGGCGTCGTTTAGCGATGGGTCTCGTGAGTGGCGAGGATGGTTCTAACCGTCCTCGCCACTCACGAGACGAACGACACGCGCCGGTTCTTGGCGTCGAAACTCGGCGTGCCAGGTGGCGACGATGCAGGAATCGGGACGTTGAGTGTCCCAACTCCTGCATCGTCGAGGGGTTGCTCGGGCCCAGAAGCTTGATCACCGGAGGATTCGGGGGCGTTGCGTGCCCCGAATCCCCGCTGATCAAGGTCATGCCGAGCGGGGAAGATTCCGGACACTGAACGTCCACGACCCTCCCCACTCGCCGACATCGGCTCCGCCACGGCGCGGCAGGCCGGTGTCAAGCCGAGTGGGTAAGCAAATACCCCCCGGAAGCACTCAAATCGAGCGTTCAGTGGATTCCGTTGTCCCATGTGGACGGTGAGTTCGCGATCCGCCCGAGACCACTGCTAGTCCGCCGGCTTCGTCCGATACCGCGGGCTCGTCGAGTGCCATTCGAAACCGCCGCCCATCCAGCCCCGCAATCCGCGCATGAACCGTTGCAGTTCGGCTGACGGCACCACGCTCAACTTCTCGTGAGCGGCCTGGAAATCGCGGACGACGTCGTTGTGCAGTTCGACGGTGATCGCCGTGGCCTCTTCGATCGTGCATTTCCGGTCGTCGGCGATCAGCAGTACCGCGTTGCAGGGTGGCGACTCGTCCTCCAGATCCTTGGTCACCGAATGCACGTCGTTGACGAGCACGGCCGCCGTTCCCGCTTGGATCGCCGCCTCGCGCACCCGAGGGTCGTAGTAGAGGTTCGAGGTCAGTTCATAGCCGCCGAGGACGTCGATCAACGTCATCGACGTGTAGAAACTGTCGTGCTGCCGTGCGGCGAGATATTCCCACGCGGGCGGGTATTTCCCGCTGTGACGCCATGCCGCGTAGGCGGTCCAGCTCACGAACATCGCGAACGTCGAGTAGCAGACCCGCTGGACCTGCGCGGCCGTCCCGGATCTCCGCAGGAAGTCCGTCGCCGAGCCCAGTGCCACCAGAACCCGGTCGTTCCGCAGTGTTTCGTCGAGTTCGCGACTGAATTCGCCCAGTGACGGCACCGGGTCCATGGCGGCCATCGCCAGCGCGAGCTTCGGCGGCAGCTCGGCAGGCACGGCGCCGAGCGAGGTGTCGTCGGCGTAGAGGTCGTCGGCGGCCCACCAGGCGGCGTTGAGCTTCGCCGAGATCAACAGTCGCTCGGGATCCTCGCAGTCCGGGTGGGCGAGCATGACGAGCCTGCCGAAGCCCGCCTTCCCGATCTGCTCGCACTCCTCGTCGTCGAAACCGCACTCCCCCGCCCATCGGATCAGCCGCCGATCGACCTCCTCGGCGAGCGGGTCGTTGATCCGTTCGGTGACGGGGCAGTACAGCGGCGGCGCGGACCCGTCGCCCCACGGCCGGTACGCGTACGCCGGGTCGAGAGCGGGTTCCTCAGGTGACGGGGTCTCCTGAGGAACCGCGGTCAGCCGGGCCGCCAGCCGCGCGGCCGACGTGCCCAGCCCGCTCGGACCGGCCAGTAGCGTGGCGAGCGCACCCTGTTCGGTCATCGCTTCGCTCCGATGGTTTCGCGGGATCAGACGCGGTCCGCGGCGATCAGCAGATAGTGGAAGCTGCCTTCGCGGTACGCGTCAAGGAACGGCCCTTCGATCCCGGTCGCCACCGAAGACTTCGCCCGCAGTTCCCAGTACGGGATCGTGTCCGGCGTCAGATCCACCACCGAGATCGGCACCAGGTCGTTGGCCGTCATGGCCTTGAAGTACTCGCTGCGCGGATGGATGTTGCACGTGTAGTGCTGGTCGATCTGCGCGACGGCCTTCGACCGGCCACCGGTCACGTCGTTGTAGCACCCGGTGATGGTGACGTAGCGGCCACCGAACTCCAGCTGCCGCGCGTGCTCGGCGAACAGCTCGTGGAGGTCCACGTACATGGTGCTTTCGTTGTTCCAGATCGCCTTGCGCGAGCCGGATTCGAAGCCGGTGTCGAGCATGTTGCGGAAGTGGTAGCGCACCCGGTCGGCGACACCCCGGATATCCGCCTGGTGATTGGCGAACTCGACCTGCTTCTCCGAGATCGAGATCCCGTCGACGTGGCAGCCGAACCTCGCGTTGGCCATGATGCTGGTCCCGCCGCGCCCGCAGCCGGCGTCGAGGAGGTGGTCGTCCGGTTTGACGTCGCCGAGGTGATCGAGCAGGACGTCGGCCTGCGCCGTCTCCAGGCGATGCATTTCGGCGATGATCCGCTCGTCGCGGGTGTCTTCGGGTCCCTCCAGCACCGACCAGTCGACCTCGCCGACCCCGTAGTGGTGGTGATAGAGCCCGTCCACATCGCCCAGACGCAGGTTGACCGGGTCCTTCTCCTTGTTCCAGTACGACGCGACCGATTTCTGATACTCGGTGCGCAGAACCTTGGCGGGAGCGGGAGTACGGGCGATGGTCACGTGTGTGGTCCTTTCTGGAGCGTTGTTGTTCGTTGTCGTCGCGGGGCGAGGGATCACCGCGCGACCTCGACGTTCTCCAGTACGCCGAGCGCGTCGGGCACGAGCACGGCGGCGGAGTAGTAGGTGCTGACCAGGTAGCTGGCGACCGCCTGCTCGTTGATTCCGTCGAAGCGCACGTTCAGGCCCGGCTCGTACTCGTCGGGCAGGCCCGTCTGGTGCAGCGCGATGACGCCGTTGTCCTCCACGCCGGTCCGCATGGCGAGGATCGAGGACGTACCCCGCTCGGTGATCGGGATCTTGTCGCAGGGCAGGAGCGGCACCCCGCGCCACGCGGCGACCACCTTGCCGTCGACGGTGGTGCCCTCCGGATACAGGCTGCGGCGCGTGCATTCCCTGCCGAACGCGGCGATCGCGCGCGGGTGGGCGAGGAAGAACTTCGTCTTGCGGCGGCGGCTGACGAGTTCGTCCATGTCGTCGGGTGTCGGCGGACCGGACCGGGTCTGGAACCGCGACTTGAGATCGGCGTTGTGCAGCAGGCCGAACTCGCGGTTGTTGATCAGGTCGTGCTCCTGCCGCTCACGCAGTGCCGAAATGGTCAGCCGGAGTTGCTCCTCGAACTGGTCCATCGGCCCGTTGTAGAGATCGGTCACCCGTGTGTGCACCCGAAGCGCCGTCTGCGCGACGGCGAGGTCGTACTCGCGCGGCGAGATCTCGTAGTCGACGAACGTGCCCGGCAGCAGCGGCTCGCCGTCGTGCCCGGACGACATCCCGATCTCGGCCTCGCCCTTGGCGTTCTGTGGTTTACCCTTGTGCGCCAGCATGTCCTGCACATGGCGGCGCATCGCCTCCGACCGGCCGTTGAGATCGGCGAAGTCTTCGGCGCGAAGGGTCAGCACGATCACCGGGGTGACGGCCTTGGCGGTGAACGGCCAGTTCCGGTCGATGCCGGCGAGCATCTCGTCACCGAAATGGTCGCCATCGGCCATGCTGCCGACGGAGGCGTCGGCGCCGTACTCGCCGGGCACCACTTTGGCGATCTTGCCGTGCGCGACCAACACGACCTCATCGAGCGGAGTGCCGTGGCTGACGATCGTCTCACCGGGCTGGTACTCGTGCTGCACGAACCGGTCGGCGAGCGCGGTGAGCGTGTCCTCGTCGTCGAAACCCCGCAGCAGAGCCAATTCCGAGAGTTCCTGCGGGACGACCCGGACCTCCGTGCCGACGTTGGTGAAGCTCACCCGCCCGTCGCCGATCGCGTAGGTCAGCCGCCGGTTGACCCGGTAGGTGCCACCGGTCGCCTCGACCCAGGGAAGCATCTTCAGCAGCCAGCGCGGCGTGATGCTCTGCATCTGCGGCCGCGTCTTGGTGGTCGTCGCCAGGTTGCGCGCGGCGGCGGGGCCGAGACTGAGCCGCCGGTCGGCCTCCGGCGTCGTGGCGGTCATCCTTCGCGGCCGAGTTCGGCGGCTTCGAGGACGGCCAGCGCGTCCGGTACGAGCACGGCGGCGGAGTAGTAGGTGCTGACCAGGTAGGAGATGATCGCCTGCTCCGAGATCCCCATGAACCGGACGTTCAGCCCTGGCTCGTATTCGTCCGGCAGGCCGATCTGACGCAGGCCGACCACGCCCTGGTTCTTCTCCCCGGTGCGGATCAGCAGCACGGAGCTGGTGCTGGTCTGGCTCACCGGGATCTTGTTGCACGGCAGGATCGGGACGCCGCGCCAGGACGGCACCTTGTGCCCGCCGAGATCGGTGCCGGTCGGGTAGATGCCGCGTTTGCTGCACTCGCGGCTGAACGCGGCGATCGTGCGCGGATGCGCGAGGAAGAAGCCGGGATCCTTCCACACCAGGGCGAGCAGGTCGTCGAAGTCGTCCGGGGTGGGCGGGCCGGTGCGCGTCGCGATCCGCTGGGTGAAGTCGGCGTTGTGGAGCAGGCCGAAGTCGGTGTTGTTGATCATTTCGTGCTCTTGCCGCTCACGCAGCGCTTCGATGGTCAGCCGCAACTGCTGTTCGGTCTGGTCCATCGGCTGGTTGTAGAGATCGGACACCCGGCTGTGGACTCGGAGCACAGTCTGGGCGACGCTCAGTTCGTATTCGCGCGGAGAGGTCTCGTAGTCGACGAACGTGCCCGGCAGCAGCGGTTCGCCGTCGTGCCCGGACGAGATGTCGATCTCGGCCTCGCCGAAGTCGTTGGAGCGTCCGGAGTCCTGCGACGCCCGCTCGATCTGTGCCTGCAGCGACTCGGACTGTTCGAGGACGCGCTCGAATTCCTGGCGGGTCAGGGTGAGCACGGTGCAGGCGGTCGTCGCTTTGGCGGTGAACTCCCAGATGCCGTCATTGTCGACGAGGGCTTGCGCGCCGAAGTAGTCGCCGTCCTTGACCACGCCGAGGGCGGTCTCGTCGCCGTAGTGACCGGGGCCGGTCTTGCTGATCTTGCCGTGCGCGATGAGGAAGACCCGGTCGGCCCGGTGCCCGAATTCGACGAGCACGTCGCCTGCCGCCACTTCCTGCTGTTCGAAGCGGCGGGCGAGTTCGGCGAGGACCTCTTCGTCGTCGTATCCCTTGAGCGGTTTCAGTTCCCCGAGTTCCGCCGGGATCACACTGACCTCGGTGCCCGCCTTCGAGAAGGTCACCCGCCCGTCACCGACCGCGTAATTGAGCCGCCGGTTGACCCGGTAGGCGCCACCGTTCACCTGAACCCATTCGAGCGACTTCAGCAGCCACCGGGACGAAATTCCCTGCATCTGCGGAACGGATTTGGTCGTCGTCGCCAGGTTGCGCGCGGCGGCCCGGCCCAAGCTCAGCTGCGGATTTTCCGGCCCCTGGACACCTTCGGCGGAAGTGTCCGATTCGGTCACGGTCACAGCAAGGTCCACCCTTCGATAGTCGTGTGAACAAACAAGATCCACAAATCGCGGCGTGCCGGTCATGCCCCGAAGTGCGGCCCCGCAGGATCAACATAGCAAGGGGTTTTTCCCGCACAAGCGCACTTTCAGGTAATACGACAAGGCCACCCGAATGCCGATTTTCCCATTGCGCAGAAAAGCTTTTGTCAACGTCACCCGGCGCTTTATGGCCGCCACGCAATCGGGCCAGTAATTGTTCTGAGGTGTCACGCGGGACCGCGCCGGGACTCCCCGGCGTGCCCGCGACGCAGCCGTTGGAGTGGCCACAACGGACTCTTTCGGGTCGCCTCCGCAGCCGAGTTTGACACCGGCTTGACAGACAGCGACGAAACAGAGGGTCGCGTCCGGACACTCCGTCGGGTCATGGTTCAGCCCTTGCTGATATGTCAGCCCAGACTGTACTGTCCCGTGTGTGCTGACATGTGAGACCCAGGGTGCCGCGCTCGCCCGGCTCGGCCGTGCCCTCGCCGACCCGAACCGGTGCCGGATCCTGGTCGCCCTCCTCGACGGGGTGAGCTACCCCGGCCGGCTGGCCGATCAACTCGGCCTGAGCCGCTCGAACGTGTCGAATCACCTCGCCTGCCTGCGGGGCTGCGGGCTGGTCGTGGCGACCTACGAAGGCAGGCAGGTCCGCTACTCGCTCGCGGACGCGCATCTGGCCCGCGCGCTGCGCGAGCTCGCCCAGGTCGTACTGGCCGTCGACACCGCCGAGCCCTGTGTGGACGAGGTGCTCCGATGAGTGTCGAGAGCGGCTCCTCCGCGGACGGCTGCTGCGCCACGAACTCGACGGTGCCCCCGGATCGCCGCGCGCGGCTGTCCCGACGGGTCCGGCTCCTGGTCGCCGCGACGATCACCTACAACGTCGTCGAGGCGGTCGTCGCCATCTCGGCGGGCACCATCGCCTCGTCGACCGCCCTGATCGGCTTCGGTCTGGACTCGATCGTCGAAGTCGCCTCGGCCACGGCGGTCGCCTGGCAGTTCTCCGGCAAGGACCCGGAAGCCCGCGAACGCACCGCGCTCAAGGTCATCGCGGTGTCCTTCTTCGCGCTGGCCGCCTATGTCACCGTCGAGTCGGTACGCACCCTGTTCGGAGCCGACCCCGCCGAGCACTCCCCCGTCGGCATCGTGCTGGCGGCGGTTTCACTGCTCGTGATGCCCTTCCTCTCCTACGCTCAGCGCCGAGCCGGGCGCGAACTCGGCTCCGCGAGCGCCGTCGCCGACTCGAAGCAGACCTTGCTCTGCACCTACCTTTCCGGTGTGCTTCTCGTCGGGTTGCTGCTCAACAGCCTCTTCGGCTGGTACTGGGCAGACCCTCTGGTCGCGCTCGTCATCGCCGCCGTCGCGATCAAGGAAGGCCGCGAGGCCTGGCGCGGCGAGCACTGCTGCTGAAAGGAGCGCCATGACCCGGCCCGCGCGGTGGAACCGGTACTGGGACGGCAAATCCCGGAACTACGACCGTGAAATGCAGTTCATGGACCGGAAGCTCTTCGGCGATTCGCGGGCGTGGGCCTGCGGACAGGCCACCGGCGACGTCCTCGAGGTCGCGGTCGGGACCGGCCTGAACCTGCCGCTCTATCCCGACGGGGTCACGCTCACCGGCATCGATCTCAGTGACGGCATGCTCGCCGTCGCCCGCGGCCGCGCCGAACGGCTCGGTCATCCGGTGACGCTCCGCCGCGCCGACGCGCACGACCTGCCCTTCGACGCCGATTCGTTCGACACCGTGGTCTGCACGCTGGGGCTCTGCGCCATCCCCGACGACGGCAAGGCGTTGCGGGAGATGGCCCGGGTTCTCCGGCCCGGCGGCAGGCTCATCCTGCTCGACCACATCGTGAGTTCGTCCCGCCCGGTCCGCGGTCTGCAATGGATCGCCGAGAAGATCACCGTGCCGATGGCGGGCGAGCATTTCCTTCGGCGGCCGTCCGACAAGATCGGCGACCTCGGCCTGGCCGTCGAACAGCGGGAGCGGTTCAAACTCGGGCTGGTGGAACGGCTCGTCGCCCGCAAATGAGGCGTGTCATCGGAATTTCATCGATCCGGCCGATCCTGATGAGGTGACCTACCCCCAGCAGCAGCCGTCCATCTGGCACCAGTACCCCGTCGCGCCGCCGAAGAAGACCCTGAACACCGGACTGATCGCAGGGATCGCCGCCGCGGCGCTCGTCGTCGCCGGCGGGGCGATCGCGGTGACCGTGGCGCTCACCACCGGTGGCAGCGCTCCCGAAGTCGACCCCGACCCGTTTTCCGCGCAGGCCGGGGATTGCCTCTCGGCGGACGAAGACGCAGGCTCCAATGGCGCGTTCAGTTCCAGCGCCGTGCGGGTGCACTGTTCGGACAGCTCCGCCAACTACACGGTGATCGCACAGCTTTCGAGCGGGTCCGGCTCGGATTGCAACGCCGTGCCCGGCTACGAGTACGGCAACCCCGTCGTCTACGACTTCACGTCGGGACAGTCCCGGGAACTCTGTGTCATGCCGAAGGGTTGAGCGGCCCGGTCCCCCTGGTGAGACTCCGTACTTGCCCGGCATGCAGATCGGCCACCCACTCCCATCCGGGTTCGGCCGACGAGCCGATCCGCGGGTCGTCGGGAGTGCGGCCGTCGCGCACCGCGTGTACATAGGCCCGGTCCAGCTCGATCCGTGCGCGCGTCCGGCCTGCCCCGCCGACGGCCCCGTGGCCGGGTACGACGACGTCGATGTCGTCGGCGACCTCGTCGAGCAGGCGGAGCCCGGCGAGATAGTCGCCGATCGGGTCGGTGGTGTGGTCGAACATCGGCACCAGGACGTCGGAAAGCATGTCCCCCGCGACGAGAACCCCGCGTTCCTCGATGACCAGCGCCGCATGGCCGGGGGCATGGGCCGGATGCTCGATGACCCGCAGTTCGGGGCCGTCCCAGGGAATCCGCGTGGTTCCGGCGGGCAGAGCGGTGACGAGGCCGAACAGATCCGACGACACCTCCCCGGCGATTTCCGGCGGCAGTCCGTCGGCGAAGTCGGCCTTCCAGTTCGCCTTCGACCGCAGCTCTCGCAGGTACGCGGCGCAGCGTTCCGTGCCGTAGCGGGGAACGTCACCGAACGCGCCGTGCCAGAGCGCGTGATCCCAATCGGGATGGGTCGCGAAACCCGCCACCACGGTCCGGCCGGACTCGGCCAGGTCGTTCGCGAGGCAGGCCATTTCGTCGTCGGTGATCCCCGGATCGACGAGCAGCACACCTTTCTCGCCGTCGACGACGATCGTGTTGTTGCGGAGCAACGCGCTCTGATGGACCAGCACGCCCTCGGCGACCTGCGTCAGCATGGTCTCGTGACCTCCCAGGCCGCTTCGATCATCCGGAAGATCTCGTCCACCGCGGCCGCCGGATCGGCCGCCTCCCTGCCGAGCGAGTAGGCGTCGATCACGAACCTCGCGATCGACCGGCAGGCGGTCGCGGACCGCGCCGCCTCCGGATCGGTCGCGATGGCCGCGGCCAGGGATTCCGCGTGGCGCAGCCTCATCGAGTCCTCGTACTCCCGCAGGGCGGGCGATTCGTCGATCATGCGCCGGATCGGGGCGGCGCCGTCCGCGGTGCAATGCCGCACCATCGCGTGGATCTGACGGCGCAGCGCGGGAATGAGCGGCTCCCCCGGCGACCGTTCGGCGACCGCCCGCGTGAGACCTTGCTCGAAATCGTCGTCCTGCTCGAACACCAAAGCCTCTTTCGAAGCGAAATGGGCGAAGAGCGTCGTGACGGCGACGTCGGCCTCCGCGGCCACCTCGCGGATGCCCACCGCGTCGTACCCGCGTTCCAGGAACAGCCGCAGAGCGGTGTCGGCGATCTTCTGACGGGTCGCGGCCTTCTTCCGCTCGCGACGCCCGGTCGGCGCTGTCATGCGGTGAAGCTATCAGATAGGAAACAACAACCGTTCCAAAACACTAACCGTTAGTGCTACGGTCGGTCGCATGAAGCAAGTGATCTTCACCGAGTTCGGTGGACCGGAAGTCCTGCAGCTCGTCGACGCCGAAGAACCGCACGCGGGCCCAGGCCAGGTACGCATCGCCGTACGGGCGGCCGGGGTGAACCCCGTCGACTGGAGGATCCGCGAAGGCCAGGTCCTCGGGGCGCACCCGACCGTGCTGCCGTCCGGGGTGGGCATCGACGCCGCCGGCGTGGTGGACGAGGTGGGCGAAGGTGTCGAGGGAGTCGAGGTCGGCGATTCCGTTTTCGGCGAGGGTTCGTGCACCTATGCCGAGTTCGCCGTGCTCTCGGCCTGGGCGGGAATGCCAGCGGGGCTCACCTTCGAGGAGGCGGCCGGATATCCGTCCGTCGTCGAAACCGCGCTGCGGCTCATCCGCGAGGCCGGGGTGCGGCCCGGCGAGACACTGCTGGTCAGCGGCGCGTCCGGCGGGGTCGGATCGGCGGTGCTGCAGATCGCGCGCGAACGCGGCATCACCGTGATCGGCACGGCGAGCGCCGCGAACCAGGACTATCTGCGCGATCTGGGCGCGCTCGCCACGACCTACGGCGAAGGTTGGCCGGACCGGGTGCGGCGGCTCGGCCGGGTCGACGCCGCCCTCGATCTCGCCGGGTCAGGTGTGCTCGCCGAACTGGTCGAGCTGACCGGGGATCCGGGGAAGGTCCTCTCCATCGCCGATCTCGGCGCGCCCGAGTTCGGCGTCCGTTTCTCCGGCGTGGCCGGGAGCGTGCCGGACGCGCTGGCCGAGGCGGTCGAACTCATCTCGCGCGGGAAGCTGCACATCCCGGTCGAGAGGTCCTATTCGCTCGCCGACGCCGCGGCGGCGCACGCCGACAGCCATGCCGGGCACGCCCGCGGCCGCCGGGTGATCGTCGTGTGAGCGGGTTCAGGCGGCGGGAAGGATCACGACGCCGTCGTCGTCGGAGTAGAGCGTGTCGCCGGGGGTGAAGGTCACTCCCCCGAAGCCGACCGGGACGTCGACAGCGCCGACGCCCGCCTTGGAGCTCTTGCGCGGGTTGGTGCCGAGCGCCTTCACCCCGAGCGGGAGCCCGGCGAGCTCGGCGCTGTCGCGTACCGCGCCGTTGACGACGATGCCCGCCCAGCCGTTTTCGACGGCGGACTTCGCGATCATGTCGCCGGTGAGCGCGCTGTGCAGGGAACCACCGCCGTCGACCACCAGGACGGCGCCGTCACCCGGGGTGGCCAGGAGCTTCTTGACCAGGCCGTTGTCCTCGTGACAGGACACGGTGCGGATCGGACCTGAGAAGGACCGGTGCCCGCCGAACTGACGGAACTGGGTGTCGCAGACGCGCAGCCGATCGCCGTGTTCGTCCACGAGATCGGCGGTGGTGAAGGAATCGATCACGGCGACTGAGTGTAGGTGCCGGTCGCCTGGTTTCGCGCCTGCTCGATGAGATCCGCCACACGGCGTGCGTCCGGAATCGCCCGCAGCTCGGGTACCGGCGGCGCCCAGGCGCCACGGAGTTCGTTTTCGCTGATCCGTGAGCGGCTCCATCGGCTGCCGAAGGTGATCGTGCCGACGCCCGTCTCGTCGACCTTGACCTGCGGCGAAAGATGCAGGTACCGGACCCAGACCCAGCGGAACTCCGTGCCGCTCGGCCAGTTCGCGACGAAGATGATCCGACGGCTCGTGACCAGATAGGACAGGGCGCGGTCTCGTGCTCGCCGATCCAGCAGGCGTTGGTGAAAAAAGGCGGAGATCCCGACGAGCAAACCGATGGCCGGGAACAACGCCGCGATATGCGCACTGATGACGACGAAGAAGACGATCAGAGCCACGAGCATGATCATCTGCGTGTACTCGGGAAACCATTTTCGCGGGCGCAGCGGCGCCCCGCCCCACAGGACTTCTTCGCCCTCTTGCACCGGATACAGCTGCATCGGCCCCTCCCCAGGTGGTCACCGTGAGCACGTCCGGCCGCGGCTTTACGTTGCCTCGGAAGGGAACAAAGTGCCGAGCGCGTGGGTGAGAATGGCGGCCGGATCCGCGGCGGGGGCGACCGTCTGACGCAGCGCGAGTCCGATACCCAAGGCGCCCAGCATGACGACGGCCTGCTCCAGCGGCATGGCGGGTTCGAGACCCAGGCGCCGGGTGTGTTCGGCGAGCAGCGCGACCACCTCGTCGTCGTGGCGTCGCTGGATCGCCGCGACCAGAGCTGCGGTTTCCGGTTGCTGCGCCGTCGCGGCGAGCACTTCCGCGGCCGCCGCGCTCCACTTCGCCGCGTCCTTGTCCGCCACGTCGACGGGATTCAGCGCGGCGATCAACTCATCGCGCGAAGTGGCGTGAGCCAGCGCTTCGCGCAGTCCTCGCAGATGGCCGTCCGCGTCGGCTTCGATGATCGCCAGCCACAGCCCTTCCTTGCCGCCGAAGTGCTTGTAGACGGCGCCGCGGGTGTACCCGGCGTCGGCCGCGATCTCCTCGACAGTGGCCGCGAGGAAACCGCGTCGCAGGAAAACCTGGCGTCCGGCGGCCAGCAAGTGTTCGTGGGTGCGGCGTTGCTGCTCGGCCCGCGTCAGCCTGGTCATCGTCTCCCATTCAGTAACGATGTGTTTCTGGAAACGCGACGTTACTGTACCGTCGGCCGTATGGACCTCCTGGCACCCCTGGCGGCGTTTCTCAGCCTCCCCCTCTTTCTGGCCGGGTTCGCGTGGTACGCCGTCCGTGCCCGGCGGTGCGGTGTCAGCCAGTCCCTGCTCGCGCCGATCGAGGAGATCTGGGATCCGATCTCGCACAAGACGAATATCGAAATCCAGATCGAGGCCGAGCGGAGTCCGGAGACGCCATCCCCCGGTGACCCGCCCGACCTCAGCATCCGACGGTGAAATGCCGGTCCCGCCCCGGATTCTCGAGTTCGCCGACGATGGCGATCCTCATCGGACGGCGCTCTTCGGGGTGATCTGGCCCGCGACGATCGAGGCCAGCGCGAGCGCGAACCCGGCGAGCTGGATCAAGCCGAGCGACTGACCGAGAAGCGCGGCGCCGAGCAGCGCGGCGACCATCGGCGAGAGCAGGCCGAGCACGGCGACCGACGTGACCGGCAATGACGTGATACCGCGGAACCACAGGACATAGGCGAGCAAACCGCCGATCAGGCCGAGCCAGAGGTACCCGAGCGCGGCGTTCAGGTCGATCGCCGTCGGTGCCCCTTCGAACAGGAAGGTGACCGGCACCAGGAACAGCCCGCCCGCGGTGAGCTGCCACGAGGCGAACGCGGTCGGCCCGACGTCCGCCGGACGTCCCCACCGTTTGGTGAGCGTGACGCCGAGCGCCATCGTCGCGGCGCCGCCGAGCCCGGCGATCACACCGAGGACGTCGAAACCCGCCGCCGGCCCGAGCACCACCAGCCCGACACCCACGATCCCGACGATCCCCCAGGCGAACCGCCACGCGGACGGGCTCTGCCGCAGTACGGCCACGGCGAGGATCGCGACGAGCAGCGGCTGGGCGGCGCCGAGTGTGGCGGCGACCCCGCCGGGCAGCCGTTCGGCGGCGACGAACAGCAGCGGGAAGAACATCCCGATGTTGAGGACACCGAGCGCGCCCGCCTTCAGCCACCAGGTGCCGCGCGGGAGGGTGCGGGTGATGGCGAGCGCGATGAGTCCGGCGGGCAGGGCACGCATCAGCCCCGCGAACAACGGATGCCCCGGCGGGAGGAGTTCGGTGGTGACCACGTAGGTCGTCCCCCAGACCATGGGGGCGAAGGCGGTCAGCGCGGTACCGGCGAGACCGGCGGTGAGCGGGGTGGTCGTCAGCGTTTTCACGCTTCTCAGCTTCGGCGCTGCCGATCAATGAGTCCAACACATGTTTGTCACTTGATCCATCGTGATTCAAGATGGATCCATGGAGCTTCAGCAGATGCGGTACGTCGTGGCCGTGGCGGAGACGAACAGCTTCACGCGGGCCGCGCAACGGTGTCTCGTCGTGCAGTCGGCGCTGAGCCATCAGATCGCCCGGCTGGAACGGGAACTCGGCGCACGGCTGTTCGACCGCACGAGCCGCCGGGTGCGGCTCACCGCCGCGGGCGAGGCGTTCCTGCCCGCCGCCCGGCAATGCCTCGAGGCCGCCGAACGAGCGGGATCGGAGGTCGCCGCGGCCGTCGGCGAGATCCGCGGGCGGCTCACGGTCGGGGTCATCCCGACCGTCGCGGCGGTCGACGTCCCGGCCGCGCTGCAGACCTTCCGCGGCCGATACCCGCACGTCAGGATCGGGCTGCGGGTCGGGGCGAGCGGGCAACTGGTCGAGCAGATCAAGGACGGCGCGATCGAGGTGGCGTTCCTCGGCCTCCCGGTGACCGATCGGCCGGACGGCGTGGGCACCCGCGAACTGGGCCGCGACGATCTGATCGCCGTGGTGGCTCCCGGGCATCCGCTCGCTGTCGAGTCCGAAGTGGACTTGAAGCGGCTTTCGTCCGAAGTGTTCGTGGACTTCCCGCCGGGATCGGCGGGGCGGGCGCAGACGGACCAGGCGTTCGCTGCGGCGGGAGTGACCCGAGAGGTCGCGTTCGAGGTGACCGCCGCCGACTTCATGGCACGGCTCATCCATCAGGGACTGGGCGTGGCTCTGCTGCCGTCGAAATACGTGCCGAACCTGACCGGCGTGGTCACCGTGCCGGTGCGGGACGCGCCCGCGCGGATCGAGCACCTGGTCTGGAACCGCTTCACCGTCACTCCGGCGGCGAAGGCGTTTCTGGAGGTGCTGGGCGTCGGCGAGGAGTAAAGGACGGCAAGGTCGCATGCCGCGAGCCGGTCAAGGATCTCTACTGTCCATAAGGGACCGGAACCGCGGCCGAAGTGTCCGATTCAGGCGTTTGGCACGTCTTTGCGATCGGGTCGTGAGCGTTTGTGTCGCTCTGACACCCTTTGCTACTCACGACCCTGCGCAGCGACAGTCGGAGCCGGCAGTGTGACCGCCTCTCGCAGCTCGGCGGCGGCCTGGGTCATGAGCTGAGCGAGGGTGGTGTCCGGCTCGGCCAGCCAACGGGGCATGACGCGCCGGTGGATCGCCAGCACCACGTCGATGATGAAGCGTGCTTTGCCTGGCTCGACGCCGCGGCGCTCGAGCGCCGGCACCAGCGCGTCGGCGATGTCGGCGAGCTTGATCAGATCGCGCTCGGCCAGTGCCGGGTTGGCGGCGATCACTCTTCCCCGGCGCAGCAGGAAATCGCGTGGGCGGAAGATCTCCTCGGCGGTGCCCAGTGCGGTCAGCAGCGCCTCGATCGGAGTGAGACCCGGGTCGGCCGCCTCGACTTGGGCGACGAGGTGAGCCTCGAGTTCGTTGCCTGCGAAGAGGACTTCCCGCTTGTCGGGGAAGTAGCGATAGAAGGAGCGTTCCTTCAGACCGGCGGCGCCCGCGATCTGCGCGACCGAGGTGCGCTCGAACCCCTGCGTCTCGAACAGTTCGAGCGCCGCGCGTTCGAGCCGGCCCTGTGCGTCGGATTCCCATCGTGGCATAGCCACCAGAGTACGACAACAGAAGCTGTCATCACCTGGTACGGTCAATGACAACAGATGCTGTCATCAGCTGGGAGATCATCTTGAAGGCTCTGCAATTCGACCGGTTCGGTTCCCCGGACGTGATCGTGCTCCGCGACGTCCCACAGCCGGAGCCTGGGCCCGGCCAGATCCGGATCGCCGTGCGGGCGTGCGGCCTGACGCCTGCCGATTGGCACGTCGTCGACGGTCTCCTCGCCGACCGGCTGCCGCCGCTGCCGCGCGGGCTCGGCCTCGAGGTCGCGGGCACCGTCGACGCGCTCGGCGAGGGCGTCGACGGCGTCCAGGTCGGCGACCGCGTGTTCGGCCCGGCCACCTTCGACGGCCCGACGGCCGGCGCCGCCGAGTACGCGCTGATGCCGGCCTGGGCCCGCATTCCCGAGGGCGTCACCGCCGAGCAGGCCGCCGCGCTGCCGATGGCGGCCGAGACGGCGTGGCGCGCGCTCGACGACCTCGGCGTCCAGCCGGGCGAACTGCTGCTCGTCCACGGTGCGGGCACCACCGTGGGCGAAGCGGCGGTGCGCTTCGCGCTGCACCGGGGTATTCGGGTGATCGCCACAGCCGGGCCGACTCGGGCCGCCGTCCTGGAAGGGATCGGTGCCCAGGTGACCGCCTACGGCGAGGGCATGGCCGAGCGCGTCGGCGCACTGACCGAAGGCCCCGTGGACCGCGCCCTGGACGCCGCGCCGACCGGTGGCCGGATCGACCGCGCCGACCAGCCCAGCCCGGCAGGCGGCTCGCTACCGACCTTGATCGAGCTGACCGGGGATCCCGACCGTGTCCTCACCGTCTCGGATTTCGCCGCCGCGGCCGAACTGGGCGTCCGGATCACCACCGAGATCCGCTACGACCAGATGAACGAGTTCGCCAGGCTCGCCGGCGAAGGCGTCCTGGTCGTACCGGTCGCCCGCACCTACACACTCGACCAGATCCAGGAAGCGGCCGAGCTCAGCCGATCCCGCCGGCCCGGCGGCAAACTCATGCTCGTCCTGTGATCGGGCCCGTTCGGCAGAGCCAAGTACATGAAGGACCCCTTCCTGTTCCTAGGCGCAAGGAAGGGGTCCTTCATGTACTGGAGAGGCGAGCCAGGGGCCTTACTTGCCGTCCGCCTTGATGATTTCGAACAGGCTGGTCCACGAACTACGCCCATGCCCTGCCGCGATCGCCCGGTCGTAATGCGATTTGATCGCCTCCGGCAGGGCCAGGTCGACGCCGGCGTCCCGGCTCGCCTGGACGATGTGGTCGGCCGTCGCACCCATCATCGTGACGTTCGCGTCGTCGCCGGGGTGGTCGCCCTTCTCGATCTGCTCGGCCGCGGCGTCCAGGTAGTAATCGATCGTCTTGAAGTTGTCCTTGGCATACGGGACGAACTTCTCCACCGAAACCCCCGCCGACCGAATCAGCGCACCGGCGTGCAGGAACACCGAAAGCGAGGTCAGGAAGATGTCCAGCTGCGCCTGGTAGAACAGCTGCGCCAGCCGGACGTCCTCGCCGAGGAAATCCGGCCGCCCGATCAGCGCCAGGGTTTCGCGGTGCTTCTCGAACACCTCGGTGGGACCGCTGAAGAAGACGTACGCACCCTCCTTGCCCACCAGTTCGGCGGGCACCATCACGCCGCCGGAGACGAACCGCGCGCCGCGGGCCTCGACCCATTCGGCGGCTTCGCGGGTCTTCTCCGGGGTGTCCGAGCTGAGGTTGACGATCACCTTGCCCGCCAAGGCGTCCTCGGCCTTACCGAGGATGTCGTACATCGCGGCGTAGTCGGTGAGGCTCAGCAGCACCAGCTCCGACGCCGACACCGCGTCCGCCGGTGTCTCGGCACGCACGGCACCGGCGGCGACGACGCCGTCCGCCCGTGCGGCCGTGCGGTTCCAGACGGTCACTCCGTGGCCGTTCTCCAGGAGCACCCGGACCATGGCCTGTCCCATCGGGCCGAGCCCGATCATTGTGATCATTGTGTTTTCCCTTACTTCTTGAGGAGTTCGATGACGCCGATCAGGTCTTCGGCGCCGTGTCCGTCGGCGACCCGCTTGTCCATCAGCGACTGGAGCGGCGTGAGCAACTCGGCGCTGATGCCCTGGTCGTTCGCCGCCCGCGCCAGGTTGGGGTAGGCGGCCGCCTGCATCCCGATGTTCGACACGACATCGGTCAGGTAGTCGCCGTCGTCGATCTGTTCGGCCGAGCGCTCCAGGAAGCCGCCCATCGCGTCCAGCCAGCCGCGGAGCAACGGCGCGAATTCCCGTGCCTTGACCCCGGCGGAGCCGACCAGCGCGTACGCCTGGATGACGCCGACGAAGTACCCGTACATCCCGCTGAGCAGCGCGATGTCGTGCAGTGGCGCCAGTCCGGGGTCTGCGCCGAGGTAGTTGACGCCGCCGAAGGTGTCGAGCGCGGTGCGGGCCCGGCCGAAGACGGTGCCCGATCCGCTGTAGAAGATGAACGCCGCGGGCGTGCCGATCATCGGCGGGACGGCCATGATCCCGCCGTCCAGGTAAGCCGCGCCGTGCTCCTCCGCCCAGGCGCTCATTTCACGCGCCTGGCCGGGGGTGCCGTTGGTCAGGTTGATCAGCTGCCGTCCCTTGAGCTCGGCCGCCACCGGGTCCAGGACCTCGTGCACCGAGTCGTAGTCGAGCAGGCAGGCGATCACGATCGCGTTCTCGTCCGCCGCGAGGGCCTCCGAGACCGTCGAGGCGACCGAAGCACCCTTCGCCGCCACTGCCTCGGCCCGGCTCGCGGTCCGGTTCCACCCGGTGACCGGATGGCCTGCGGTGAGTAGTGCTTCTACGAGCGCGCTTCCCATCGCGCCCAGCCCCAGTACCGTCACCGGGGTCTTGCCGTGTTCGCTCATGGGACCACCGTGACGCGGCCCGCGCACGAATCGCTGCGGGTTCACGCACGGTCTTGTCGGTGGTCCGCGCTAACGTCGGTTTCGTGCGATTCGGAGTGCTCGGGCCGCTCGCCGCGTGGACGACCGCGGGCGAGCCCGTCGTCGTGCCCGAGGCGAAGGTCCGCCTCCTGCTCGCCGCGCTGTTGTCCCGCGAGGGCAGGGCGGCGTCGGTGTCGTCGTTGACCGACGATCTCTGGGGCGAGCACCCGCCGGGCAATCCGGGCAACACCCTGCAGACCAAGGTCTCCCAGTTGCGCCGCGCCCTGGACAAGGCCGAGCCGGGCGCCAGGGAGCTCGTGACGTACCAACCGGCCGGCTACGTCCTCGCCGTCGAGCCCGGCGAGCTGGACGTCCATCGGTTCCGCGCGCTCACCGCCCGCGCCCGCGACGCGGTCGACCCGCGCGCTCGCGCGGCGCTGCTGGCGGACGCGCTGGCGTTGTGGCGAGGGACTGCCTATGCCGGCTTCGAGGACGAGCCCTTCGCCGTCGCCGCCGCTCAGCGGCTGGAGGAGGAAAGGCTGCTCGCCGAGGAGGAGCGCGCCGAAGCCCGGCTGGCGCTCGGCGAACACGGCGTCCTCACCGGGGAACTGGCCGGTCTGGTCTCGCGGAATCCGCTGCGAGAGCGGCTGCGCGGCCTGCTGATGCGCGCGTTGTACGCGGCCGGACGGCACAGCGAAGCGCTCGAAACCTATGCCGAGCTGCGCACCCGGCTGCGTGACGAGTCCGGGCTCGAACCGGGCCCGGACCTCGCGGCCCTGCACCAGGCGATCCTCACCCGCAGCCCGGAGCTGGAGCCGGATCGCGCCGCCGAGCCGGTGCGCGGAAACCTCCCCGAGGCGCTGACCGAGCTGATCGGCCGCACGACCGCGGTCAAGGAGGTCGGTGCGCTCGTCACCGACGCGCGGCTGGTCACCCTCACCGGCCCCGGCGGCGTGGGCAAGACCCGGCTCGCCATCGAGGCCGCGTCGAAGCTCGCGATGGCCGACGGCACCTGGCTCGTCGAGCTGTCGGGCCTGGACGTCGTCGAGTGCCCGACGTGCCCGCCCGAGGATCTCGTCGCCGTCGTCGTCGCGGCCGTGCTGGATCTCCGAGAGGAGGCGACGTCCACCGGAACGCTGACCCAGTCGATGGCCGCGGCCTTACGGGACAAGGAGATCCTGCTCGTACTGGACAACTGCGAGCAGGTCGTCGAGCCGGTCGCGGCGCTGGTGGAACGGCTGCTCGCGGCGGTACCGCGGTTGCGTGTGCTCGCCACCAGCCAGGAACCGCTCGGGTTGCCAGGGGAGAACGTCTGGGCGGTACCGCCGCTCGAACTGCCCGATCAGCCGGATTTCGCCGCCGTGCGGGAGTCGAGCGCGGTCCGGTTGTTCACCGCCCGTGCCGCGGCGGCCGCGCCGGGGTTCGCGCTCGACGCGGAGAACGCGGCGGTGGTCGCCCGGATCTGCCGCACCCTCGACGGAATCCCGCTGGCCCTCGAACTCGCCGCCACCCGGGTCCGCACACTCGGCGTGCACGAACTCCTCGCCCGCCTGGACGACAGGTTCGGCCTGCTGTCCTCGGGCAGACGAGGCGGGCCGCGCCGCCAGCAGACCCTCCGCGCGATGATCGACTGGAGCTGGAGCCTCCTGAGCGAGCCCGAACAGATCGTGCTGCGCAGGCTCGCCGTCCACGCCGAGGGGTGCGGGCTCGACGCCGCCGAGTCGGTCTGCGCGGGCGGCGAGATCGCCGCCGGAGACGTCTTGGATCTGTTGTCCCGGCTCGTCGACAGGTCGCTGGTGGTCAGCAGGCCGGGCAGGTCCGGCGAACCGCGGTTCCGGCTGATGGAGTCGGTCGCGGCGTACGCCTTGGACCAAGCCGGGCGAGCGGGAGAACTCGACGACCTGTACTTGCGGCACGCCCGCTTCCACGTCGAGCTGGCCGAACGTGGCGACGCGGGATTGCGCGGCCGGGAACAGCGTCGCTGGCTCGACAGGCTGGACGCCGAAGGCGCCAACACCCGCCGAGCGCTGGAAACGCTGCTGAGACAAGGAGAACAACGGCTCGCGGCGCGGCTGGTGAACGCGACGACCTGGTTCTGGTTCCTGCGCGGACGGCTCACCGAGGCCCGGCGCTCGCTGGACCTCGTGCTCGGCACGGAGGTCGGCGCCGGCGACGAGTACGCGCAGGCGCTCGGCTGGCGCACCGGGATCGCCGTGCTCGACGGCACCGGAACGGACGCCGCCGTGGAGGACGCCGTTCGGGCCATCGCCGATCCCGGTGTCCGGGCGCGGATGTCGTGGTTCCTCGGCTACGCGTGGTCGACGGTCGGCGACCTGTGCCGGGCGGAGAAGCTCACGCTCGACGCGCTGGAAACCGCCCGCGACATCGGTGACGACTGGAGCGCGGCGGCCGCGCTGAGCGAGCGGGCGTCCCATCTGATCTCCGGTGGCGACCTCACCGGAGGTGGCAGGCTCGCCGCGCAGAGCGCCGACGTCTTCGACGGACTCGGCGAACGCTGGGGCTGGCTGCAGGCGTCGTTCGTCCTCGGCATGCTGGCGTCGATCGCCGGGGACTACGAACACGCCGCCCGCGTCCATCGGGAAAGCCTCCGCCGCGCGGAGGAGCTCGAGCTGTGGCCGGAAGTCGCCTACAAACTGTCCTGGCTGGGCCGGACAGCGCTGCTCACCGGCGACTTCGAGGAAGCGGACAAGTTCCACGAGCGGGCGAGGGTGCTGGCTGTCGAACACGGCTTCAAACCCGGTGAGGTCTACGCCGAAACAGGGCTCGCGCTCGGCGCGCGACGCCAGGGACGGTTCGACGAGGCCGAGCAGCGCCTGCTGTCCATACTGGACTGGCATCGCCGGGTGGAGTCGGAAGCGGGCAGCACCCTGGTCCTCGCCGAGCTCGGGTTCATCGCCGAACAGCGCGGAGACACGGTCGCGGCGAAACGTCTCCAGCTCGACGGCCTCGCGATCGCACGCCGCAGTGAGGATCCCCGCGCGATCGCGCTCGGTCTCGAAGGTCTCGCCGGCGCGGAAGCGGCGGCGGGCTCGTATCGCCTGGCCGCACGGCTGCTGGGGGCGGCCGCCGCTTCCCGCCGCTCGGTGGGTGCTCCCCTGCCGAAGGCCGAACGCGGCGACGTCGACCGGATCACCGGTGTCGTGGTCGCGGCGCTCGGAGAAACCGCATTCTCGGCGGAGAGCGAGGCGGGTGAGGCCACGACGATCGATCAGTTGGTGACGGACAGTCAGTAGTCATGCACCCGTATCACCACAATGGACCATGCCTTACTTCACGTCAGCAACAAACGGTGATTTCTTTCTGTTGCCCAGGCGCCTCGACCGGTAGCGTGCGTATCCATGCGGGTGAGGTGGGGGGCTCCCGGCGGGCCCAGGGTGACAATGCCGTGGCGAGCTGCTCCGAAGGCGGCACTGACCAGTCCTCTGACCTTGATCATCGCCGCGGTGACCGCGTTGCTGGCCTGTTTCCTCGGCACCGCCGCCGTCCTGCAGGCATCGGCCGCGGGCGGCGCGGCCGTCACGTACCAGTCCGAGATCGTGTGCCCGGACTACTACGGGCCCGTGTTCAGCAAGGACAACGTCCCCGCCGCGGTCGCTCCGCAGGTGATCGACTCGGTCCGCCGCAACGCGCCGGCGCACGGCTTCCCCGCGCCGGTCACCTCCCGCTACACGCCGTTCCTCTTCGGCACCGAGTTCAACGGCGACCCCAACTACAAAGTCGTCCTCGCTCACCGGGACCAGGCTCTTGAGGGCCATCTCGATCTGGCGGGCGGATCGACGGGCGCCGGATTCCTGCTCGGCACCGTCGTGGCCGGGGCCGAGCACATCAAGGCCGGCACCACCCCGAGCATCAAAGGCACCCAGATCCCCCCGGTGACCGGGCTGTACCGCGATCTTCCCGACCCCGCGCCGCGCTGGTGGTGCTCGCAACAGCGGAACGCCGTCGTCAGCAGGCTCGCCAACGACCCGCTCGACTCGGTCATGTTCGCCAACGACGGCAAGACCTTCGACGACACGATCCGCGCGCTGAACGTCCCGACGATCAAGACGCTCCACTTGTCGTTCTACGAGGCCCCGCCCAAGACGGTGAGCGAGGCCGAGGACCGGCAGGAACGCGGCAAAGCCCTCATCGCCGCCGTCAAGGCGGACCTGGGTTCCCGCGGCCTCGGCGACGCGATCATCGGCTCGCTGCCGTTCGAGCGGTCCGTGGAGATCAGCAACCAGGCGGAATCGAACGTCCTGATCTCGATCCTGCCGCTCGCGGCCATCAGCATCCTGGTCGGCTGCGCCGGGATCGGCACAGTCGCCCTGCAGTGGTACCAGCGGCGTCATCCGCAGCTGCGGTTGCTGTCGGCCCGCGGCAGCGGTCCGGGAGCGCTCGGGCTGCTCGCGGTGGCAGAGCTCGGGCTCCCGATCGTCGCGGGCGGCGTGGCGGGCGGGGTGCTGGCCCGGCTGTTGCTCGGCGTATACGGGCCACCGGGTGAACTGAACGACGGGGCGACACTGTGGGGGTCGCTCGTCGCGGCCGCGATCCTGCTCGTCTCGCTCGCGCTGCTCGCCGGCGTGATCTCCGTGCGCACCCATCGGGAGTTCGAACTCGGCCGGGTCCGCTCCGGACGCCGCAAGAAGGTGCGGCTCCTGGCGTTCTTCCCGTGGGAGCTGCTCACCGCCGGTGTCGCCCTGCTCGGCTGGAACCGGCTCGTCGACTACAGCAAGGGATCGCGGATCGGCAACCCGCTCCCCCAGGTCGATCCGCTCGCGCTCACGTACCCGGTGTTCGTCGTGCTCACCGTCGGGCTCGTCGCCGCACGGCTGGCCTGGCTCGCCCTGCACGCGTCGCATCGCGCCCGGCTGTGGTCCCGTCCCGCGCTGCAACTGGCCATCCGGCGGCTCGCCAGCGCCCGCGCCCCGGTCACCGGCGTACTCGTGATCGGCACGCTGGCCATCGGGACACTGGCCACGGGGATCGGCATCGCCCGAGGCCAGGAAGAGGCGCTGCAGACGAAGTCCGCCATCTTCGTCGGGGCCGAGACCAGGGTCGACACCGAAAGCGTCGTCGGCACCGGGAAGGTCGCGCTGCCCGCCTCGATCAGCGACAGCACCGCGATCGTCGGCGAGCTGACCGGTTCCGGCAACGTCGTACTGGTCGTGGATCCGCGGACCTTCCGGCACGCGGCCACGCTCGGCCCGCTCGACGACGCGGAGGTCGACCGGCTGCTGGGCGGTCTGTCGAGCCCCGGCGCCGGTGTCCCGGCGATCCGGATCGGGAACGACCCGGCGCAGAAAGCCACCTTGCCGTCAGGTCTCGGGGACGCCAGGGCGATCGGCGAACTGCCGATGTTCCCGATCATCGGCACCAAGGCCGGGTACGTGGTCTCCCGGGATTCGCTCAGCGAGGCGCAGCTGCGCACCGTGCCCAAGTGGAGCCTGCTGTCCAGCTCGTCGATGACACAGGTGACCGAGGCGCTGGCCTCGGTGGGGGTGATGACCGCGGTCAACCGCGTCACCCGCGAGTCCGCGCTCGACGCGCTCCCGTTCTACGTGGTGTCGTGGACGTTCTCGTTCATGGCCCTGCTCGGTGCCGTGCTCGGTGTGGTGGCGGTGCTGTCGCTCCTGGTCGCGGTCGAAGTCCGCCGTCGCCAGAACGCGCTGGCCGGGGCGCTGGTGCTGCGGATGGGGATGCGGCCGCGTGCCCTGCTGGCGAGTCACCTGATGGAACTGGGCGCGCTCAGCGGGCTCGCCGTGGTGATCGGCGTCGTCTGCGGTGTGTCGGTCGCGGGGCTTTCGGTGCCGCGCTTCGACCCGGCGACGTTCCTCCCGCCGCAGTCGGCACTGCCCGACCCGACCCCGCTCGCCCTGACCGTACTCGCCGTCGGTGTGCTCGTCGTGGCGCTGGCGGGCTGGATCGCGATGCGCTCGGTGCGCACCGCCCGGACCGCGGAGTTGATCCGTGCCTGAGAAACCGATCTTCCGGCTGCGTGGGATCGGCGTCGACTACCAGACGCCGGCGGGTACGGTCACCGGCGTCGACGACGTCACCATCGACATCCCGGCGCGCGGGATCACCGTGCTGGCGGGACCGTCCGGCTCCGGGAAGTCCACCCTCCTGCGGACGCTCGGCCTGTTCGAGCAGCCCGTACGGGGAACGATCTCCTTTCAGGGCACCGAAACCGGAAAGCTGCGGCATCGTGACCGGCGGGCGCTGCGACGGACGCACCTCGGCCTGGTGTTCCAGAACCCGACCGACAACCTGCTCGCGTATCTGAGCGTCGCCGACAATCTCCGCGCAGCGGCGGAATCGGCCGGAACCGAATGCCTTCCCGACGACATCCTCGATCAGCTGGGGCTCGGCGGAACGGGTAGCTGGCGGATCTCCGCGCTGTCGGGCGGGCAGCAGCAACGCCTCGCGTTCGGCTGCACCCTCGCCCGCCGCTCGACCGTCGTGCTCGCCGACGAGCCGACGTCCCAATTGGACGAAGCCTCGGCCGACCGGGTGCTCGACACCCTGAAATACCTGGCGGGTCAGGATTTCGCCGTCATCGTCGCCTCGCACGACGACCGGCTCATCGAACTCGGCAGCCGGGTGGCCCGGATGCACAAGGGCAGACTGGAAAAGGTCGAAGAACGGGAGGTCGTGCCGTGACGGCGGAACCCGCCCTCGAGGCCGTCGGGTTACGCCGCCGGTTCCCCCATCCCAGCGGGGACGTCGAAGTCCTGCGCGGGCTCGAACTGCAGGTGGCCGCGGGCGAGCTGGTCACCGTGTCCGGCCGGTCCGGCTCCGGCAAGAGCGCGTTGCTGGCCCTGCTGTGCGGTTTCGACTCGCCGGATTCCGGCAGCGTCCTGCTGGACGGCGTCCCGATAGCGGGCGCGCCGCCATGGCACACCTGCGCCGTCCTGCCGCAGGCGCTCGGCCTGGCGAACGAACTGACGATCGCGGAGAACGTGGCGCTACCGTTGCGGCTCCGGTCCGACGTCCCCAAACCCAGCGCGAAGGACATCCACACGCGCGTTTCGGAACTGCTGGAGGAACTCGGGATCGGCGACCTCGGCGACCGCTACCCGCTCGAGGTCTCGTTCGGGCAGCAGCAGCGGGTCGCGCTCGCCAGGGCGGTCAGCGGGCGGCCCCGGGTCCTGCTCACCGACGAGCCGACGGCGCATCTGGACGCGGGGAGCACGCCACGGGTGCTGCGGCTGTTGCGGCGCTGCGCCGAAGAGGGCGCCGCGGTCATCGTGGCGACGCACGACGACGAGGTGCACCGGATAGCGGACCGGCGGGTCCGGCTGCTGGACGGCGTCCTTTCCTGACTCGTGAGTGGTAAGGACGGTTCTAACCGTCCTTACCACTCACGAGACGCGCCGCGACACCTTCAGGGAGCGACCGGGCCCGGCTTGCCGTACAGCCCGTTTCCCGCCCAGTTCACAAGATCGTGCGAAGGCCGCGAAGGCGGTGCGGGCACGAAGTTCGCGGCGTCGTCGACGCTTCCCGTGCCGTCGTACTTGGCCTGCAGCGGATACGGGAACACGGGCCGCGTACGGAAGACCTTGCCGTCGGCGTCGCGGCCGGTGGCGATCGTCCGGTCCGGTGCGGTGCCGCGCTCGACCCAGGAGACCAGTTCCTTCAGCGGGTCGTACTCGGTCAGCTTGTCGCCGGTCGCGCAGTGGTACAGCGCGGGAACCATGAACAGCCGGGCCCAGTTCGACGTCGCGGCGGGGCCGCCGTTGGCGCGGGTGAGCCGCTCGTAGTAGTCGATGGTGCCCGCGGCGGGGATCGCCTGATCCGCCCAGCCGTGCCAGATCACGAGTTTCCCGCCCGCGCGGCGGAATTCGCGCAGATCCGTCGACATCGCGTTGGAGCGGATGCCTTCCGGGGTCAGCCGGTCGAATTCACGGGAGGTGAAGGCGAATTTCCCGACCGACGAATGCGGTGTGCCGATCGGGTAGGCCATGTACTTCAGGTAGTTGTCGGCGAGTGCGTGCGCGAACGGGATTCCACCGGTTTCCGGCGACGGAATGATCCAGCCGTACCACGAGAGTTCGGAGCCGACGGTCTGGCCGCCCGGGTACAGCTTGCGGCCGCGTTCGTCGGTCGGCGGCGCGTAGATCTTCTTCGTGGCGGCCACCTGCGCCGCGGTGAGACAGCCCGCGTTGTCGGTGCCCGGCGGGCAGGCGATCGTGGCCGGGTCGAACCGGCAGGTGCGGGGGTCGTCGATGGCGCCGTCGCCGAGCCCGTCGGACTTGTCGCAAGAGGACAGTGCGGCGGCGTGCAGCGCCGGGAGTTTGTCCGCGGTCAGGATCGGCTTGCCGTCGGCGCCGGTGTTCACCTTGGCGAGCCAGGTCTGGTACACGCCGAGCAGCGGTCCCCAGTATCCGGCCGGCGCACCGGCGACGATGCCGTCGAAGTCGTGCGGGTAGCGCTGCGCGAGCAGCAGCGCCTCGCGGCCGCCGTCGGAGCAGCCGCTGAAGTACGACTTCTTCGGCGGAGCGCCGTAGAACGCCGTGATCAGCCGTTTGGACGCCTTCGAGACCACGTGCGGCGCACGGAACGCGAAGTCGTCGCGGGCGGCCTGGTCGTTCTCGGCCCACTTGCCGTCGTCGACGATCGCGGGGGTCTTGCCGACGTGCCCGTCGTCGGTGGCCGCGACGGCGACGTCACCCCCGTGCGGGAGGCCGCAGTCGGCGAACGGCGGCGTGGTGACCACCCCGCAGAAGCCGCCGCAGCCGAACTGCAGGTACCGGCCGGCGTAGGTCTTGGTCGGCAGCCGCAGCTGGAACCGCACCGCTGGCTCCACATAGCCGCGGACGTCGCAGTTCTCCGGTTCGGTCGCTGTCGCCGGTACGACGGTCGCGGTCTCGACGTGCGTGGTCGCGCCGGGAACGTCGTAGGTCCGCACCAGGTCGGCGCAGGTGCGCACCGGGCGGATGGTCGTTTCGCCGGCGGTGGCCGCCGGAGCCGTGAGTATCGAGCCTGCCGTGATGAGCGCTGCCACGCCGAGCATGGACAACCGCCGCATGTCCCCACCCCAGTTTCCCGGATCGACTTCAGCCGTCACTTCACCCTGGCCCCGCCCCTGTCCGTTGTCCACCAGGTTTCGGGACATCCGGGTTGTCCAGTTCGGGTCAGGTTTGTCCGGGTGTCTTGACATCGATGTCACACGCGAGTTTTTCTCTCTTGGCGTCACCGGTCCCCTGCGAGAAAGCATTGGTGCAACGATGCCCCGAAGCGTCAGACCCTGGGTCTGCAGCCTTCTGAGTGCCACGGTCGTGGCGTCCGGGCTGGTAGCCCTCCCGGCCACCGCCTCGGCCGAAGAGCTCCCACCGGATTTCTACTCCTCTTTCGAACAAGGCGAGCCGGAGCCGACGTGGAGCGACACTGTCGACGTCGACCCGTCCGGCAAGCCGAAGGCCTTCGGTGTCGACGGCGCGAACGCCACCACCATCCCCGGTGACATCCGCGGCAAGGTCACCGAGGTCTCCGCCAACAGCGAGAACACCCCGAACGAGGGCGTGGCGAACCTGGTCGACGGTTCGACCGACACCAAGTGGCTGGCCTGGACCCCGACCGGCTGGGCGCGGATCACGCTGTCCGAGCCGACGTCGATCACCCGCTATGCGCTGTCCTCGGCGAACGACTTCGACAACCGCAACCCGCAGGACTGGACGCTTCAGGGTTCCGCCGACGGACAGTCCTGGACCGATTTGGACAGGCAGACCGGGCAGAAGTTCAGCGAGCCGTTCCAGAAGAAGGAGTACCGCCTCGCCGCCGCGAGCGCCGCGTACAAGTTCTTCCGGCTCGACGTCACCAAGAACAACGGCGGCCCGATCATGCAGCTCTCGGAGCTGCTGCTGGCGAACGAGGACCCGGCGCCGCCGGCGCTGCCGAACATGCGCAGCTTCGCCGACAGCGGTCCGGGCAGCGGCTACACCAGCAAGAACCGGGTCGGCTTCACCGGCCTGCGCGCGTTCCGCTACTCCGGCAGCCACAAGGCGCAGGGACACGGGTGGTCGTACAACAAGATCTTCGACGTCGACATCCCGGTGGCGGCGACCTCGGAGCTGTCGTACAAGGTGCAGCCGGAGTTCATCCGCGGCGACCTCAAGTACCCGAGCACGAACGTCGCGGTGGACCTGGCGTTCACCGACGGCACCTACCTGAGCCAGCTCGGCGCCGTCGACCAGTACGGTTTCGGCCTTTCCCCGCAGGGCCAGGGCGCGAGCAAGGTGCTCTACACCAACCAGTGGAACCTGGTGCGTTCGCAGATCGGCGTGGTCGCGAAGGGCAAGACGATCGACCGCATCCTGGTCGGCTACGACAACGCCGACGGCCCGGGTTCGCTGCAGGGCTGGCTGGACGACATCAAGGTGTCGGCCACACCGACGCCGCCGGCGAGCCTGCGTCCGTCCGACAACGTGCTGACCACGCGCGGTTCGCTGTCCAACGGGTCGTTCTCGCGCGGCAACAACATGCCGGCCACGGCGGTCCCGCACGGGTTCAACTTCTGGATCCCGACGACCGACGCGGGCACGTTGAGCTGGATGTACTCCTACCACTCGCGCAACAACGAGCAGAACCTTCCGGCGCTGCAGGCGTTCTCCGCGAGCCACGCGCCGAGCCCGTGGATGGCCGACCGGCAGACCTTCCAGTTCCTGCCCTCGACGGCGAGCGGCGTGCCGAATCCGGACCGTGAAGCGCGGAAGCTGCCGTTCAAGCACTCAAACGAGACGGCGCGGGCGCACTACTACGGCGTCGACTTCGAGAACGGGATCAAGACCGAGGTCGCGCCGACCGATCACGCGGCGCTGTACCGCTTCAAGTTCCCCGGGGCGGACTCGAACCTGATCTTCGACAACGTCAACAACAACGGCGGGCTCACCCTGGACCCGGCTGGCCGGTCGATCACCGGCTACAGCGACGTGAAGAGCGGGCTGTCGGCCGGTGCGACCCGGATGTTCGTCTACGCCACCTTCGACAAGCCGGTGACCGCCGGTTCGAAGCTGTCCACCGGTTCGGGTGACCAGAAACGGGACAACGTCCTCGGCTACCTGAAGTTCGACGCGGGTGCCGACAAGACGGTGAACATGCGGATCGCGACCTCGCTGATCAGTGTCGACCAGGCGAAGAAGAACATGGAGCAGGAGCTCGCCCCGAACGCGACGCTCGAGTCCGTCGCCGAAGCCGCGCAGAACGCGTGGGACGAGAAGCTCAAGGTCGTCGAGGTCGAAGGCGCCTCGAAGGATCAGCTGATCACGCTGTACTCCAACCTCTACCGCCTGTTCCTGTACCCGAACTCGGGCTTCGAGAACGTCGGCACCGTCGAGAAGCCGGTGAAGAAGTACGCGAGTCCGGTGTCGCCCAAGGCCGGTCAGGACACTCCGACACAGACCGGGGCGAAACTGGTCGACGGCGAGTTCTACGTCAACAACGGGTTCTGGGACACCTACCGCACGGTGTGGTCGGCGTATTCGCTGCTCAGCCCGCAAACCACGGGCAAGCTGGTCGACGGTTTCGTGCAGCAGTACCGTGACGGCGGCTGGATCTCGCGCTGGTCCTCCCCCGGCTACGCGGATCTGATGACCGGCACCAGCTCGGACGCCGCGTTCGCGGACGCCTATCTCAAGGGAGTCAAGGGTTTCGACGTCCAGTCGGCCTACGACTCGGCGATCAAGAACGCCACGGTGACCCCGCCGAACGGCGCGGTCGGCCGGAAGGGCATCGACGAGGGCACGTTCCTCGGGTACGCGCCGAACACCGCGGACCACGGGTTCTCCTGGGCGATCGAGGGTTACGTCAACGACAACGCCATCGCGAACATGTCGAAGAAGCTCTACGACGAGGCTCCGGCGAACGATCCGCGCAAGCAGGAGTACCTGGACAACTACGGGTACTTCACCGAGCGGGCCACGCAGTACGTGAACGTGTTCGACCCGAGTGTCGGTTTCTTCCAGGGCCGCGACGCGGCGGGCAAGTTCACCCGGAGCAAGGAGCAGTTCGACCCGGAGGTCTGGGGTATCGACTACACCGAGACCAACGCGTACGGCATGCGGTTCTCGGTTCCGCAGGACGGACAGGGCCTGGCGAACCTCTTCGGCGGCAAGGCGGGGCTGGCGTCCAAATTGGACGAATTCTTCGCCAAACCCGAGCAGGGGCTCAAATTCGGCACCTACCCCGGGGTCATCCACGAGATGACCGAGGCCCGCGACGTGCGGATGGGCATGTACGCGCATTCGAACCAGGCCGCGCACCACACGCTCTACATGTACGACTACGCGGGCCAGCCGTCGAAGACGCAGGCGAAGGTCCGCGAGGCGCTGGCGAGGTTGTACGTCGGCAGTGAGCTCGGCCAGGGCTACGGCGGTGACGAGGACAACGGCGAGCAGTCGGCCTGGTGGCTGTTCGGCATGCTGGGCTTCTACCCGCTGCAGGTCGGCAGCTCGGACTACGCGATCGGCTCGCCGCTGTTCACCAAGGCGACCGTGAACCTGCCCGGCGGCAAGAAGATCGTGGTCAACGCGCCGAAGAACAGCGCGAAGAACGTCTACGTGCAGGGTCTGAAGGTGAACGGCAAGGCGCAGACCTCGACGTCGCTGGCGCATTCGGCGATCGCGAACGGCGGCACGCTCGACTTCGACATGGGGCCGAACCCGTCGTCGTGGGGTACCGGCCCGGACGACGCGCCGAAGTCGATCACCAAGGGCGACGCGGTGCCGACGCCGGTGCACGACCTGACCAAGCCGGTCTCGGGCGGGGACGCGGCGTTCTTCGACAACACGTCGCGGACCGAGGCGAAGGTCAAGGCGCCGATCCAGTACCAGGTGCCGTCGACGAACGAGGCGGGTTCGTTCTACACGCTGACTTCGGGCAAGGGTGCGGGCGACGCGAAGAGCTGGGTGCTGAAGGGCTCCTACGACGGGAAGAACTGGGCGGTCGCGGATCAGCGGACCGACCAGAAGTTCTCGTGGCGGCAGCAGACCAGGGCGTTCAAGATCGCGAATCCGGCGCACTACGCCTACTACCGGCTCGAAGTCACCGCGACCACGGGCGGCGAGGCGTCGCTCTCGGAGTTCGAGGTGCTGGGCAAACCCGACGCGGCGTGCACCCAGACGATCACGGGTGAGCGCAAGGGCCCGCTGACCGTCCAGAGCGGCGTGACCTGTGTGGAGGGTGCGACGGTGTCCGGTCCGGTGTCGGTGTCGGCGGGCGCGAGCCTGATCGTCCGCGGCGGCTCGATCTCCGGTCCGGTGACCGCGAACGGTGCGGCGCAGGTCGTGCTGGACCGGACGAAGGTGGGCGGCCCGGTGGCGATCACCGGGACGACCGGGCAGGTCTCGATCGAGCTGACCGAGATCGGCGGGCCGGTGGCGTTGACGGGCAACAAGGGGCCGGTGCTGACCTCGAGCACGATCGGCGGACCTCTGGCGTGCGCCGCCAACTCCCCCGTTCCGACGGACTACGACCTGCAGAACACCGTCCGCGGCCCGGCCGCCGGGCAGTGCGCGAAACTGTAGTCTCCGGTAGCGCGTGAAGGCCCCCTTCCCTCGGCTCAGCCGAGGGAAGGGGGCCTTCACGCGGAATGCCTGCCGCGCAGGATGCCGAAGCCGACCAGTGCCGCGGAGAGCACCGTGAGGGCGAGCCCCGCGTAGCTGGTCGCCGTCAGGAAGTCGGCCGACCGCAGGGCCCCGGACAGCGCTCCCGGGAAGACCAGCGCGAGGACGGTACCGCTCAACGCGATGCCGATCCCGGTCGTGACCTCGCTGGAGGTGTCGACGAGCGCGGCTCCGATGGTGGTCCGGTCCGAGGGCAGGCCCCGCATGACGTTGGTGCCCGCGACGACGCCGACCACCCTCATCCCCGCCGCGACGAGGGCGAGCGCGACGGCGATCCCGGCGTAGCCGAGCCCGCCGAACACCGTGTAGACCGCCAGTCCGCATACGACGGCGGCGGCGCTGAGCCAGGCGGCCTTGGTGAGCCCGACGCGGGTGATCAGCGGGCGGATGAGGGCGCCGCCGGCGATGAGGACGACGACCTGGGGCAGCATTCCCAGCGCCGCTTGGGCGGGCGCCCAGCCGAGGCCGAACTGGAGGTGCAGCGTCACGAGGTAGCTCAGCCCGGCGGTCGCCAATCCGGCCGCGGCCTTCAGCGCCAGCCCGCTGGACACGAGCGGCCTGGCGACGAGTTCCAGGTCGAGCAGAGGGTGCCCGGCGGTCTTCTCGCGGAGGACGAAGCAGATTCCGGCGCCGAGGGCGGCCGCGGCGGTTCCCCAGGGCAGAGCCGATCCGGTGCCCGCTTCGATGAAGAACGTGGGGGCGAGCAGGGCGAGGACGATCGTCGCGGTTCCCAGGACGGCGCCTGCGACGTCGATCGGTTCGCGGTGCAGGCCGTCGGGATCGTCGGCGGGGATACCGGTCCGGATGCCGAGGTACGCCAACGCGGCGACGGGCACGTTCACCAGCAGCAGCGCCTGCCAGGGCGCGATGGTGAGCGCCAGCCCGCCGGCGGTGGGGCCGACGGCGAGGCCGATGAGTCCCACCGTCGAGATCAGTGTGGTCGCGCGGACGCGCAGCACGTCTTCGTCGAACAGGCGGAACGCGAGGGCGAGCGAACCCGGCGTCGTCATCGCGGCCGCGACGCCCATGAGCGCGCGGACGGCGATGAGCTGCCAAGCGGCGGTGACGAAGATCGTGGCCAGGCTCGCCACGCCGAGCAGGACGAGACCGGTGAGCATGACCTTGCGCCTGCCCACACGGTCAGCGAGCGCGCCGAACGCGAGCATGAGGCCGCCGAACACGACGGAATACGCGCCGGTGACCCATTGCAGTGTCGTCGTCGAGGCGGCGAGTTCGCGGCCGATGGTCGGCAGCGCGACGTTGAGGATCGAGTTGTCGAGCATCTCGAACAGGAACACCGCTGAAAGCCCGGCCAGCGCGGGCCACACTTCGGCGAGGGAACGGCTTTGAACAGGGGAACGCAAAGGTCGACTCCTTCGGAACGAAGGAGTGACGGTTCATTCGATACCGCGTATGCGCGTGCTCAGCGAGGAGAGCACGTTTCTACCCCGATGCCCCCATCCTACTGCACTCGTGAGTGGTAAGGACGGTTAGAACCGTCCTTACCACTCACGAGGCCCGAAGCGGCAGGTCAGGCGGCGGCGCCCCGCACCGCCAGTTTCTGCACGTCCATGTAGAGGCACCCGGCCGTCGTCGGCTGCGGCGAGCAGGGCCTGTCCGGATAGAACGACAGCTGGTTGGACGAAACGGTCAGCCGCACGAACCGCACCCCGGCCGCGCTGCCCGGAGCGAGCTGGAGCGCGGTGAGCTTGTTCAGGTCGGCGGGTTTGAAGTCGCCGGTGCCCGCCTTCACCCAGGTCGTGCCGTCCACCGAGGTCTCGACCGTGACGTCCTTGGCCGCGGCGGGCGGGTCGTCGCCGCAGACATTGGTCGGGTCGATTTCGATGGCGCTGACGTTGACCGGTTTGCCCAGTTTGATCGTGACGAACCGCGTCTCGATCTTGCCGTCGGGGCCGACGACCTTGTCGGTCGACCAGCCGCCACCGCCGAGCGCCGACGAGGCCACGAGATCGCCGGGACCACAGCCGTAGGGGGTGAAGTCCTCACCGTTGAACGCGATGACGCCCGCGCCCGCGTCGCCGGATGCCCAGTTGAACCGCAGCGCCCAGTCGACCTTGGTGGTTCCCGACCGCACCGAGACCGCGCGGGTCTCGCTGTCCGCGCCGCCTCCGGAGGCGTAGACCTTCGGATAGGTGCCGGGGAGCACGCCGGGGATGGTGTAGCCGCCCGCGGCGTCGGTGACCGCGGACAGGGAGCCGGCGAATCCGGAGTCGTGCCCGCTGAACCGGACCGCGACGCCCGCGATCGGGGTGCCGGTCTCCCGGTTGGTGACCTTGCCGGTCACCGTCCCGGTCGGGGTGCCTGCCGGCGGCGGGGTGGAGAAGTCCTCGGCGGGCGCGGTGTCGGCGCCGGTGATCGACGCGGCGAAGTACCCCATGCCGCGGGCGGCGAACGCCTTCCACAGTTTGGCGTGCGCGCGGCCGCCGTTGATCACCGTGTCGGCCTGCAGGATCGCGTTCCGCATGTCCAGAAACGACGGCGCGGCGGGCGAAAGCTCCATCGCGCGGGTGACCAGCGCCCGCGTCAACTGCACACCGAGTGCCGAGCGGATGTCCCACAGCGTGCTCGCCCAGATCTCGCCGTCGGCGTGCACCTCCGGGAAACCGATGATCCGGCCGAGGTCGCCGTAGGTGTACCCACCGGGACCGGCTCCGGGCGTGCCGGGGCACTGCGGCGCGGCGGCGCCGACCGGGCAGTCCAGCGGCTGGGTGCGGGCGAGGGGGACGCCGTTGCTGACGTAGTCGCCGCCGAGGAGTTCACCCGGTGCCGACGTGTCCTTGATCGCGTTGCGCCCGACGAGGTAGTCGAAGGCGTACCAGTCGCTCCAGGCCTCGCCCATCGAGCCGGACTGCAGGGAGCTCAGGGTGGAGTTGCCCTGCGCGTCGACGACGAGCCGGTTGGACAGACCGTGGGTGTACTCGTGGTGGATGATCGTGGCGTCGTCGGCGGAGTTCGCCGCGAGGAACGGGTCGGTCGGGTCCCTGGGGTCGCGGAACAGGAACATCCCCATCGTCGGCGCCTGGCCGTCCGGCGGGGTGCCCATGAACGCGTTGTTGTAGTAGCCCGGCGTCTCCGCGCCGAGCAGGGTGTGGACCTGGACGGCGTCGCCGTCGACCTTCTCGAAGTTGCCCGCCTGGCGGGTGAAACCGATCGGGAAGGAGGCGAGGTGGTCGTGGAAGCTCCCGACGTAGGCCAGCGCCTGCACGGCGTTCTGTTCGCGGTTCTTCGCCCACGAACCGGGCGTCTTCGGGTCCCAGGAGCAGGGCCTCGCCGCCGAGCACGGTGGGCCGACGGTGGCGTTGAAGTCGGTGAACTTGTAGCGGAAGGTGCCGTCGGTGTTCCGGCCGATCTCTTCCTGCGGCTGGAACTTCTGGTCGCCGTTGACGTCGGCGGCGACGTGCGCGACGTTGCCGTCCAGGGTCTTGGCGTCGGCGGGCAGCCAGCCCTTCTGGCTCAGGTTGACCTGCTTCTGCGGGCCGGGCTGAGCCTCCCAGGCGAGCCCCTTGGCTCCGTCTGCGTCGTTGGCGTGGTTGACCAGGTTCTTGCGGTAGAGCAGTTTCCCGGTGCCGGCGTCGGTCACTTCCTGGAACATCTGGTCCACGGCGGGTCTGGTCAGCGTGTACCAGGCGGGGCGGATCCCGTCGCCGGTAAGGAACGCGACCTGCTTCGAGCCGGGGGCGGGTGCGGCCAGCGTCGCCGCGCCGAGCGACGCGGGAAGGTCGCGCACGGGCGCGCCGTCCAGCTGGATCAGTCTGCCGTCCTTGGTGACGTGCGCCTTCAACCCGTTGCCGAATACGGGAACCCCGCCGACGGACTGGGTGAAGGACAGATGGTGCGTGCCTTCGACGTCGACGTAGTCCTTGCGCAGGTTCAGTTTCGCGGTGTCGCCTGCACTGAGTCCGACGAGGCCTTCCTTGTCCCGCAAGTAGTTCAGCACGATGTCGCGGGGTGACCCGCCGCTCGGTCCGGTGAGGAAACCGTCGGTGCGGGCCAGGATCCGGGGTGTGCCGGTCAGCTCGTCGAAGTCGAGCAGGGCCTGGTTGCCCAGTTCCGCCCGCGCCGTGGCGAGCGAGTTCGCCCGCGACGCGGCGAGCCGTTCCCGCGCGGCCAGGACGCGCGGACTGGTTCTCGCCGTGTCACGGACATCGACGTCCTTCCCGGATCTGTCCGGTGTGGTGTGCACGGCGCCCGGTGCCGGTGCCGCTCCGGCTTGGGGCGCTGTGACCAGCGCTAATACGGTGATGGCGGTCGCGGCGCACAGCGAGGCACGCGAACGCGACGAACGTGACGTCACTCCAGACCCCTCTCTCGGTGGTGACGCAGACGTTCCATTCGTACCGATACAGTCACAGTGGACGTCAGCGCCGATCAGGTACGGAAATCCCGGTGAGCGGTACCCCTGGCACGATGGTGTCCACAGTGGAATCATGAGGGATTCGTAGGGGACGATGGACAGCGCCACGGAATTCGAGCGGCTGCGGCCCGCCATGTTCGGGCTCGCCTATCGCCTGCTCGGTTCGGCGGCCGAGGCGGAAGACGCCGTTCAGGACGCCTACCCGAAATGGGCGGGCGCCGAGCGCGAGTCGATCGGCTCGCCGCGGGCATGGCTGGCGAAGGTGGTCACCAATCTCTGCCTGAACCGGCTGACCTCCGCCAGGGCACAGCGCGAGCGGTACGTCGGTCCGTGGTTGCCCGAACCGGTGCTGACCTCGACCGATGTGCTCGGCCCGTTGGAGACGGCGGAGCAGCGGGAGTCGGTGTCGCTGGCGATGCTGGTGCTGCTGGAGCAGCTCAGCCCGGTGGAGCGCGCGGTGTTCGTGCTGAAGGAGGCGTTCGCCTACAGCCATCGGGAGATCGCCGGGATCCTCGACGTCTCCGAGGTCAACTCGCGTCAGCTGCACAGCCGTGCGAGGAAGGCGCTGGACCGCTCGGATGAGCGACGGGTTTCGAACCCGCGACAGCACGAGAAGCTGGTCGAGAGTTTCCTGTCGGCGGCACGGGACGGCGATTTGCCCGCTCTGGAGAGCCTGCTCACGGCCGACGTGACGGCGTGGTCGGACGGTGGCGGCAAGGTCACCGCGGCGCGTCGTCCGGTGCACGGCGCGGCCAAGGTCGCGCGGTTGTACGCCGGGATGTTCGCCGGGGCCGACCAGGTGTCGATCGAGATCCTCGAGGTCAACGGCGGCCCGGCGGTGGTCGCGACGGCCGGTGACCTGCTGTTCGGCATCCTCGGGTTCGAGGTGGTGGACGGCCGGATCCGTGGCCTGCGCGCGGTCGCGAATCCGGACAAGCTCACGTTCCTGTCGGGCCAGCTGTCACGCTCCGGGTGGCTCGCCGGTTCTTGAGGGTGGAAGCTCTCAGGAACGGAGGATCAAGGTGGCGAACCCGATTTTGGTGACCGGCGGTACCGGCGACCTCGGCCGTGCGGTGGTGCGGCGGCTGGTGGCCGAAGATCGGCCGGTCCGGATCATGAGCAGGCGGCCGCGGCCCGCGGACGAGCCCAACGAGTGGGCCCGGTGCGATCTGAAGACCGGTGACGGTCTCGCGGAGGCGGTCGACGGTGTGTCGGCGATCATCCATTGCGCGTCGACCCTGGGCCGCGGGGACGAGCAGGTGACGCGGAACCTGGTCGAGGCGGCGAAGCGGGCGGGCGATCCGCACGTGGTGTACATCTCGATCGTCGGCATCGACGTGATCCGGTTCTTCTACTACAACGAGAAGCTGGCCTCGGAGAAGGTGATCGAGGAGTCCGGTCTGCCGTGGACGGTGTTGCGCGCGACGCAGTTCCACGAGCTCGTCGCGCGGGCGTCGTCGGCGCAGCGGCGGCTGCCGGTGACGATCATGCCGTCGGGGTTCCGGTTCCAGCCGGTCAGCACCGGCGATGTCGCGGACCGGCTGGTCGCGCTGGTGTCCGGTGAACCGTCGGGACGGGTGCCGGACATGGGCGGCCCGGAGGTGCGGAGCGCGCGTGATCTGGCGGAGGCGTATCAGCGCTCGGTGGGGCGCCGGAAGCCGATCGTGTCGTTGTGGCTGCCGGGCAAGGCGGCCAGGGCGTTCCGGGCGGGCGGCAACCTGACGCCGGAGAACGCGACCGGTGTGGGCACTTTCGAGGAGTTCCTCTCCTCACGCGTTTAGTCCTCTGGATGCGGCACACCGAGCCGGGCTCACGCGTGGGAGTTACGGTGGCCTGGTGACGATCACCGGGTTCTTCTCCTCCTTCGAAACGGGTGATCCGCAGCCGGTGGATCCGGCCTTGCGTGTCGGCACCGGACCGCGTTCGTCGCCGACGGCGAAGCCCGGCGTCGGGTTCACCGGCGCGCACGCGCTCCGCTACGAGAACACGGTGCGCGCGACGCTGTTCGAAGTGGACGTCGAGGTCACCGGCCACACCGAACTGTCCTATGTGGTCTTCCCCGAGGCCGAGTCCGACGTGCCCGGCTATCGCAGCACGTTCGTGGCGCTGGACGTCGAGTTCGACGACGGGACGTCGGCCGGGTTCAGCGCCACGGAGAAGGGGCTGGGCAAGACGCTGTACGTGGACCAGTGGAATCTCGTGCGCAGGAGGCTGGGCGAGTTCGCCGGGCGGCGGGTCACCCGGATCGTCCTGGTCAGCGAACCGCCGGACGGCGAGAGCGCGGGCTGGGTGGACGACGTCCGGATCCGCGAGCGGGTGATCGGGATCGGCGATCCGGTCGACCACGTCCGCACCACCCGCGGCACGCATTCCAGCGACAAGTTCTCGCGGGGCAACAACTTCCCCGCGACGGCGATCCCGCACGGCTTCAACTTCTGGACCCCGGTCACCGACGCGAGCGCCACCAATTGGATCTACAGCTACCACCGGCACAACGACGCCGGGAACCGTCCGGCGTTGCAGGCGTTCGCGCTGTCGCATCAGCCGAGCCCGTGGATGGGCGACCGGCACACCTTCCAGGTGATGCCGGGCATCGGGCCGGTGGAGGCCGACCGGTCCCGCCGCGCGCTCGCGTTCTCCCACGACGACGAGGTCGACCGGCCGCATCACTACGGTGTCCGGTTCGCCAACGGAGTCACCACCGACATCGCCCCGGCGGATCACGCGGCACTGTTCCGCTTCACCTTCCCGGGTGATCGCGGCTGGCTGCTGTTCGACAACGCCCGCAACCGGGGCGGTGTGCGGCTCGACGCGGCGAACGGCGTGGTCACCGGCCACACGTGGGTTCGCAGCCGGTTGTCTGCCGGGGCGCGGCGGATGTTCGTGTACGCCGAGTTCGACGTCCCGGCCGAACGCGGCGGGAGGATCCGGCGGCCGGTGTGGCGCACGGTGACCGGGTTCCTGGAGTTCGCGGCGGGCGAGGTGACGATGCGGATCGCGACGTCGCTGATCAGTCTCGCGCAGGCGAAGCGGAACCTCGATCAGGAGATCCCCGCCGGCACGAGCTTCGAGCAGGTCCGAGGCCAGGCCCGCGCGCGGTGGTCCGAGGTGCTGGACCGGGTCGAGATCGAGGGCGCGACCGAGGACCAGCGCACCACGTTCTACTCCAACCTGTACCGGCTCTTCCTGTATCCGAACTCCGCGCACGAGGACACGCCCAAGGGCGTCCGTCACGCGAGTCCGGTGATCCGCCGGTGGTGGCCGAGCACGCGGACCAGGACCGGCGCGAAGGTCGTGGACGGCGAGATGTACGTCAACAACGGTTTCTGGGACACCTATCGCACCACGTGGCCCGCGTACGCCCTGCTCACCCCCGGCCGGTGCGGGCGGATGATCGACGGGTTCGTCCAGCAGTACCGCGAGGGCGGCTGGATCTCGCGATGGTCCTCCCCCGGTTACGCCAACCTCATGACCGGCACCAGCTCCGACGTGGCGTTCGCCGACGCGTACCTCAAGGGCGTGCGCGGCTTCGACGTCGAGGCCGCCTACGAGGCGGCCCTGAAGAACGCGACCGTGACACCGAGCGGGCAGAGCGTCGGCCGGAAGGGTCTGCACGAGTCGATCTTCCTCGGGTTCACGCCGACGTCGGTCCACGAAGGCCTGTCGTGGGCGCTGGAGGGCTGCGTCAACGATTTCGGCCTGGCCAATTTCGCCGAGGCGCTCGGGCGGCACGACGACGCCGCGTACTTCCGGCAGCGTTCGCAGCAGTACGCGAACCACTTCGACCACCTGATCGGGTTCTTCCAGGGCCGCAACCGGGACGGGAGCCGCCATTTCGGTGCCGCGGGCTACGACCCCGAGGCGTGGGGCGGCGACTTCACCGAGACGAATTCCTGGAACACCGCGTTCTCCGTCCCGCACGACGGTCCCGGGCTCGCCGCGCTGCATGGCGGCACCGAAGCGCTGGAGTCCAAACTGGACACCTTCTTCGCGACTCCGGAAACCGGCCGCAAACCGGGTTCCTACGGCGGGCTGATCCACGAGATGACCGAGGCCCGCGACGTCCGGATGGGACAGTACGGGCATTCCAACCAGCCCTCCCATCACATCCCGTGGATCTACCACCACGCGGGCGCGCCGTCGAAGACGCAGCGGATCGTGCGGGAGGTCCTGCGGCGGCTCTACGTCGGGAGCGACCTCGGTCAGGGTTATCCGGGCGACGAGGACAACGGCGAGATGTCCGCTTGGTACGTCTTCGCCGCGCTCGGGTTCTATCCGCTGGCGATGGGCAGCCCCGAGTACGTCATCGGCTCGCCGCTGTTCACGAAGGCGACCGTCCACCTGGAGAACGGGAAGGACCTGGTCGTCGAGGCGCCCGGCAACACGGAGGACACCGTGTACGTCCAGGGCCTGACGGTCGACGGACGTCCGCACGAGAGCGGCACGCTCGCGCATTCCGCCCTCGCCGACGGCGCGGTGCTGAGGTTCACGATGGGCGGGCAGCCGTCGGAGTGGGGCCGCTCCCCTGCCGAGCCCGCCGCTCCGAGCCCGCTCACGGACATCACGGTGCCCGACGGTCCCCTGTTCGACGACACGACCAAGACCGAGATCACCTTCCCCGGGCGCGAACCCGTCATCGAGTTCCCTGTCGAGGACGCCTCACGCGAGGTCGTGATGTACACGCTGACCTCGGGCAGCCGCCGGGGTGATCCGCGTTCGTGGGTGCTGGAGGGCTCCGACGACGGCGAGCAGTGGACGCTGCTGGACCAGCGGGAAGGTGAGCGATTCCGCTGGCGTCGTCAGACACGGCCGTTCGCCCTCGCCGAGCCGGCGAGGCACGCCCGATACCGTCTTCGCGTCACCTCGTCCACCGCCCGGCGGGTCACCCTCGCCCAAGGAGAGCTGCTCGCCCGATGATCTCCCGCATCACCCAGGCCACGACCGACCGGCTGGTCGCCTCCGATCCCGGTCTGGTCCGGCTCCGGCTCGGTTTCTCGGCCGTGCTCAGCATCGTTGTCGCGGTGCTGGCCATCCTGCCGTTCCACCAGCCGCTCACGGTCATCCTCGTCGCCGCGATCTCCGCGATGACGTCGGCCTTCACCGTCAACGACGAGACCCCGGGGAAACAGGCGGTGACGCTGATACTGGGGCTCGCGCTCGGCGCGGCGTCGCTCACCGCGGCGAGCGTCGGTTCCGCGGTGCCGCCGCTGGACAGCGTCGTGTTCGTGTTGCTGATCTTCGTCGCGGTCTATGCCCAGCGATTCGGTTCGCGCGGGATCGCGCTGGGCTCGCTGTCGTTCTTCCTGTTCTTCTTCGCGATGTTCCTGCAGACGCATCTGAAGCAGGTGCCGGTGCTCCTGCTGGCGCTGACCATCGGGATCGCGGCCAACGCCGTGGTCCGGTTCGTCCTGCTGCGCCGGCATACCGACGCGGAGTTCCTGCGGATCCGGCGGGCATTCCGCGCCCGCCTCGCCGCGGTCGTGCGCGCGGCCGAAGACCACCTCGCGGTCGGCGGCAGCGAGCGCACCCGCAAACGGCTCCGCACGACGAACGCCCGGATGCACGAGTCCGTGCTGCTCATCGAGGACACCGCGCCGGAGGTGACCGGCGCGGATTCGGTGAACCGGCTGCGCCGCCGGGCGATCGAGGTCGAGCTGGCGGTGCAGTGGCTGACGATCACCGTGCAGCGCACCTGCGCCGAAGACCTCGACGAAGATGTCCGCGACGACCTGATCGCGCGGATGCGGCGCTTCCGGTCGCTGATCGAGCGCGACCCGCGGGAGCTGCCGCTGATCAGCGAGACCGAAGAGTTCAGCAAGATGCTGGTGGAAGGCAGCCGGATCGACGAGCACGCCGCACCCGGTGACGGCGTCCGGCGCGCGCTCGCCGAACTCGCGCTGGCCGACGTCCGCGCGCAGCGGGTCGCCGAACACGACGTCTCCGATGCCGTCGACGACCCCGAAGACCCCGAGGAGGAGAAGTCGTCGGCGTTCGCCTACGACAACCAGACACGCAGCGCCATCCAAGCCGTCGTGGGCGGCGGGCTCGCCGTGCTCGGCGGGGAACTGGTGTCGAGCCAGCGGTGGTACTGGGCGGTGCTGACCGTGTTCGTGGTGTTCATCGGCTCGTCGACCGCGGGGGCGACGTTCGTCAAGGGGGTCCGGCGGATCGGCGGCACGCTGATCGGGATCGTCGGCGGGCTGGTGCTGACGCTGCTCGTGTCCGGGAGTGTGCCGGCGACGCTGGCGCTGATCCTGGTGTGCGTGTTCGGCATGGTCTACATGGCGCGGGTTTCGCAGGTGATCATGGCGTTCTTCATCACCAGCATGCTCGGGCTGCTGTACAGCCTGCTGGGTACGTTCAGCATCGAGGTGCTGTGGATCCGGGTCGCGGAGACCGCCGTCGGCGCGGCTGCCGGGGTGCTGGCGGCGGTGGTGATCGTGCCGGTGCGCACGCGCGCGGTGATGCTCGACGACGTTTCGGCGTTGCTGGAGGAACTGGACGAGTTCGTCGAGAAGGCCGCGGGCCTGCTGTCCGGCGCGGAGAACGTGAGCGTCATCGAGAAGTCGCGGGATCTGGACCGGGCGGTGGACAAGGTCCGCACCACGATCGAGCCGCTGACCCATCCGGTGAACCTCAGCAGCCGTCGCGACTACGGCTGGCACGTGCTCACGACGGTGGAGACGATCGCCTTCCGCGCCCGGCATGTCGCGGCGCGGTCACAGGCGGGGCTGCTGCTCAACGAGGCGGACCGGCTGCGGCTGTACACCGGGCGGATCCGGGCGAACATCGCCGTGCTGCGGGAGGCGATCGGTGATCCCGGCGGTTCGGGGCACGGGACGCTGGTCCGGGACGACGGCACGCCGGTGGCGGACCGGATCGACGATCCGCGGGCGCGTTCGGTGCTGACCAGTCTCGGTCACCTCGACGAGACGGTGATCGCGCTGGGGCGGGTGTTCGGGGTGGAGGCCACGGATCCGGCGCCGTCCGGAAAGCCGTGACGTCTCGTGAGTGGTAAGGACGGTTAGAACCGTCCTTACCACTCACGAGGGTTTCAGGGGTCAGTTCTTCGGTTTGGGACAGTTCTTCCACGAGAAGTGGTACGTCGTCTTGATGGAACCGTCGGTCGAGTCCATGGTGACGAAGCTGGTGGTCTTCTTCGGATCGGAAGTGCCGACGGCGGCCCGCAGTTCCGTGTTGATGTTGAAGTTCCGGTCCTCACCACAGGGTTTGTAGACGATGGCGCCGACTTCGATGTCGTCGGTGAACTGCCAGTTGTCCTCGAACGGGCCTTTCAGATTGTGCGTGACGTACGACGTCGGCGAATTGCCTTGGAAGTAGTAGTTGGCCCGTTCCAGTCCGGTGGCTCCCGCGGCCAAGGAGGCGAATCCGCGGTAGTCGGTGCCCGCGATGCCGTAGGTGAATCCCTGCGGTACGTGGACATAGAGGTTGAGTTGACAGTTCTTCCGCAGGTCGGTCGGTTTGGCGCCGACGCCGACTTGTGCGGTGTATTCGCTGTAGGTGACGGTGAACGCGGTGTTGTCCGGTGATACGGAAACGGCCGCCGTTCCCGGTTTGCATCCGGTTCCGTTGACCGTCACGACGTCGATGACTATCTTGTCGGACGGCAATGGGGGCGGCACCCAGGCGTTCGGGGTGACGACCGAGGAGAAAAGCGTTACGGCAGCGACCAGCACGTTGAGCATGGGATCCTTCCCAAAGCTTCGACACGGCGGGATCGGCGGATTCAGCGAGACGATCTCTCCCTGCCGCCCGCCGGAAATGGGGTCGTCGAGAAGACTCGTCGCCGCCGGGCAGGGCGGCGACGAGCGGTGAAGTCCACGTTCAGAGCGGCCAAGGCCCTGACCGGGCATGGGTGGGACGGCCTTCTTCGCCGACCGGGAAGCAGGCCGTCACCCTGGAGGAGAGGTCAGGAGGTCGGGCAGGTCTTCCACGAGAAGTGGTAGGTGGTCTTGAACGCGCCGTCGGTGGAGTCCATCGTGATGAAACTGGTGGTCTTCTTCGGATCCGACGAACCCGCGCCGACCCTCAGTTCCGTGTTCACGTTGAGATTCCGGTCCTCGCCGCACGGCTTGTAGATGATGACGCCGCCTTCGGCCTCGTCACGGAATTGCCAGTTGTCCGAAATCGGGCCGTTGACGGGGTGGCTCACCTGCGCGGTCGGCGAATTCCCTTGGAAGTAGTAATTCGCCCGTTGCAATGCCTTTGCGCCGGATTCGAGCGACGCGAAACCGCGGTAGTCGGCGCTGGCGATACCGTAGGTGAATCCCTGCGGCACATGGATGTTGAGGTTCAGCTGGCAGTTCTTCCTGAAGTCGGTGGGCTTCGCGCCGACGCCGACTTGTGCGGTGTATTCGCTGTAGGTGACCGTGAACGAAGTGTTGTCCCTGGCGACGGCCACCGCGGACGAACCGGGCGGGCAGCCGGATCCGTTGACGGTGACGACGTCGATGACGACCCGGTCGGGCGGCGGTCCGGGCGGCGGGGACATACTGTTCGGCGTTATTATCGACGAGAAAAGCGATACGGCGGCAACCACTGCATTGAGCATGGGGTCCTTCCCGAAAACTTCAGCAACGGGGGGCGGGGAACTGAGCGGACTCATGCTAGCGAAATGATCATCGTGCTGCCGCCCGCCGATCGGACGAAACCGTCCCGGCAATCGGTTCATGAAAACATATTATGGACTGTAACCGTTTTCCGGGACCGAGAAGAAGGCCATCGGACCCGGAAAACACCATTCGATTCGCACGATATGAAAAATGCTTTCGCGGGTTCGCCGTTGACGATTCCGCGGAGACACGCCGGCTCAGGCGGCGACCAGGCTCGCGGCGTCGCCGAGCAACGCCACCGCGCCGGGTTCCCACGGGCCCGCGGTGATCACCACGACGTGGTCCAGCCCCCAGGACGCGAACTCGCCGCATCGGCCGGCGAAGTCCTTTGAGGACTCCCCGGCGCGAGCCGGGTCGCGATGGTCTTCTCGATCTCCTCGACGGGCCGTCCGACGTCGGCGCAGTGGCGCGCCAGGACCTCCAGTTGCGCGCGGACGGTCTTGCCGCCGTCGGGGATGTCGAAGAGGTTGCACGCGTCGGCGTACTCGGCGACCAGCCGCAGGGTCCGCTTCGGCCCGGTGCCGCCGATGAGCACCTTCGGCCGCCGCACCGGCAAGGGATTGTTCACCGGCCGCTCCAGCCGGTAATGCCTGCCGGCGAACGCCGAGGTGTCGCCGTCCCACATCCGGCGGGCGATCCGGAGGGTCTCCTCCAGCCGCTCGAACCGTTCGGGGACCGGCGGGAGCGACAGTCCCATCGCGCGAGCCTCGTCCTCCTGGTAACCGGCGCCGATCCCGAACCAGGCGCGGCCCCGCGAGAGGACGTCGAGCGTCGTGACCGCCTTCACCAGCAGGGCGGGGGCCCGGAAGGTGGCGGCGCTGACCATGGTGCCGAGCCGGATCCGTGACGTCGCCGAGGCGAGGAAGCCCAGCGTCGTGTACGCCTCCAGCATCTCCGAGTCGGGCGTGCTGCCCGGTGCTGCCTGCAGGAGATGGTCGGCGACCCACAGGGTGTCGAGACCTGTCGCGTCGGCGGCCCTGGCGATGCCGAGAAGGTTGTCCACCAGACCGCCGGGCCAGGAGAAATCGGTGACGCTGACGCTGATTCGCATGATCTTCCTCATCTTCCGGGGACTTCGGGGCGCGCGAAGGGCGGCGGCCCGCCAATCGGGCTCAGGTGGATGCCGGCGATGAGCCAGCGGTCGTCGTCGCGGACGAACACATGGGTGACGCGGAACCGGCCGTCGACCCGGTTCCCCTGATGCGTGCCCTCCTGGGCGTGCACGCCGACGGACACGGCGGCCGTGCCGTACGCGCGGACGTCGACCTCGGCCCAATCCAGCTTCTCGGTGACCAGGTCGCCGCCGCGGTAGCGCTCCAGCCATTGCGGTTTCCCGAGCACGAACCCCAGCGGCCCGACCAGGGTGAAGTCGGCAGTGGTCATCGCGTCGAGTCCTTCCGTGTCGCCGCGGACCTCGGCGTCGGCCCAGCGGGCCCCGAGGTCGCGGATCTCACTCTCCGTACTGCGCATGGCGTTTCCTCCGGTTCGTTCGATACGAACAACGTTAGATATCGAACGATTCGATGTCAAACCCTTAGATTGGTGCGCTATGCTCCGGGACGTGCAGAAACCCACCGCGGCCCCCATCGGCGTCGTCCTCGCCAAGACCGCCAAATCCGTCGGGCGCGCCTTCGATCAGGCGCTGGCCGCCGACGGCGGCTCACAGCCCGTCTGGCAGATCCTCATCACGCTGAAGACACGGCGCGTGGCCAACCAGCGCGAGCTCGCGGCCGCGGTCGGCATCCAGGGCGCCACGCTCACCCATCACCTGAACGCCATGGAGGGTGCGGGGTTGATCACCCGGCGGCGTGATCCGGACAACCGGCGGGTGCATGTCGTCGAACTCACCGACGAGGGTGAAGCGGTCTTCCACCGGCTGGCGAAGGCGGCGATCGCGCACGACAAACGGATCCGCGCCGGGTTCAGCGACGAAGAGATCACCACGCTGGCGGGGCTGCTCTCGCGACTCGCCGCGAACGTGGCCGCCGACGGCATCGATCAAGAAAACAGTGACTGGACGCACCCGAACGGCGACTCGGGACAGGACTAGCATCGCGGTACAAGTCGATGTCGCCTCAAGCTGGAGAACCGCAATGACCCAAGCCCCTGTCAACGTCACCGTCACCGGTGCGGCCGGCCAGATCGGCTACGCGCTGCTCTTCCGCATCGCGTCCGGTCAGCTGCTCGGCCCGGACACCCCGGTGAAGCTGCGGCTCCTGGAGATCCCGCAGGCGGTCAAGGCGGCTGAGGGCACCGCGATGGAACTCGAAGACGGCGCGTTCCCGCTGCTGTCGGGCATCGACATCTTCGACGACCCGAAGCAGGCCTTCGAGGGCGCGAACGTCGCCCTGCTCGTCGGCGCCCGTCCCCGCGCGAAGGGCATGGAGCGCGGCGACCTGCTCGAGGCCAACGGTGGCATCTTCAAGCCGCAGGGTGAGGCCATCAACGCCGGCGCGGCGAGCGACATCAAGGTCCTCGTCGTCGGCAACCCCGCCAACACCAACGCCCTCATCGCGCAGGCGCACGCGCCGGACGTCCCGGCCGACCGCTTCACCGCGATGACCCGCCTCGACCACAACCGCGCCCTCGCGCAGCTGTCGAAGAAGCTGGGCGTACCGGTAACCGAGCTGAAGAAGGTCGCGATCTGGGGCAACCACTCCGCGACCCAGTACCCGTCGATCGCGCACGCCGAGGTGTCCGGCAAGGCCGCGACCGAGGTCATCACCGACCAGGCGTGGCTCACCGACGACTTCATCCCGACCGTCGCCAAGCGCGGCGCGGCGATCATCGAGGCCCGCGGGCTGTCCTCCGCGGCGTCGGCCGCCTCCGCCGCGATCGACCACGTGTACACCTGGGTCAACGGCACCCCCGAGGGTGACTGGACCTCGGCGGCGGTCGTGTCCGACGGCTCCTACGGTGTCCCGGAGGGCCTGATCTCCTCGTTCCCGGTCACCGCCGCGAACGGCGAGTACAAGATCGTCCAGGGCCTGGAGATCGACGACTTCTCGCGCGCCCGCATCGACGCTTCGGTCAACGAGCTGGCCGAAGAGCGCGACGCCGTGAAGAAGCTCGGCCTCATCTGAGCCTGAACCACCTCACGAAGGCGGCCGCGTCCCCCGGGACGCGGCCGCCTTTTCGCGGCCGATGATCGTGTCGAGGTTCGCGCGAGTGGTCTCCAGCTCGCCGATCGCGTCGTCGATCCGGCTCCGCTGCTGCCGCAGCGCGTCGACCAGCTCCGGGCAATCCGGGGTCAGCCAGCCGTCCTCGTCGACGATGCAGGGCAGGATCTCCAGGATCTGCGCGGTGTTCAGCCCGGCCGCGAGCAGGATCCTGATCCGCCGCACCGCCGCCACGTCGGCGTCCCCGTAGACGCGATAACCACTCGGGCGCCGCTCCGGAGTGAGCAGGCCCTGCTCCTCGTAGTACCGCAGCGCGCGCTCGCTGACGCCGGTCCGCCGCGCGAGTTCCCCGATCCGCATCCGCACTCCCGGGCTTGACTCTCACGTCGATGTCAAGGTTTAGCTTAGCCGCCATGACCACCGTGACCGTCCTCGGACTCGGCCCCATGGGGCACGCCCTCGCCGCCGCGTTAGTCGCCGCCGACCACCCCACCCCTGTCTGGAATCGCAGTCCTGGCAAGGAAAACGGCCTCGATGCCGCCGTCGCCGCGACCGCGGCCGAAGCGATCACCGCCAGCCCGCTCGTGATCGTCTGCGTGCGGGACTACGCCGTCGCGCGATCGATCCTCGATGCCGACGCGCTCAAAGGCCGCACCCTGGTGAACCTCAGCGGCGGCTCACCGGAACAGGCCCGCGCGATGGCGACCTGGGCCGCCGAGCACCGCATCGACTACCTCGACGGCGTCGTCATGGCGACCACCGACGCCATCGGCAGCCCGGACGCGGCCCTGTTCTTCAGCGGCCCCGCCGACGTCTACGAAACACATCGGCCCACGCTGGCCGCGCTCGGCGAGAACGCGCTCTACGTCGGCGACTCCCCCGGCCGGGCCGCCGCGTTCGACGCGTCGTTGCAGGACATGCTCTGGACGTCGATGAGCGGCGTGATCCACATGCTCGCGCTCGCCAAGGCGGAGGGCATCACCGCCGCCGACATCGCCGCACACGCCAAGGCACTCCTCGGCTTCTTCCCCGCCATGATCGACCAGCTCGCCGAACAGGTCGACACCGGGAACTTCTCCGGCGACGCGGGCACCCTCGACTCCACCGCCGCGACGATGGACCACATCCTCGACGCGATCCACGCCCAAGACCTCGACAACGGCGTCCTGTCCGCCGCCCGCGCCGAGGTGCGGCGGGCCATCGAAGCGGGACACGGGGAAGACGGCTTCGCCCGCCTCGCCGCACATCAGTGAGAGCCAGGGCGAAGTGGCCTGGTCACGCTGCCGCTGTGACTGCTGGTGCTTGTGGGGCGTGTGTGGCGAGCCGGCAAGTCCGTGAAGGCCTCCTTGAGGGACCCAGAGTCCCTCAAGGAGGCCTTCACGGCACAGCAGGCCCGACACACCTTCACGACCGGAACTGCCGCGCCTTGATCCCGTACTGACCCATCTTCCGGTACAACGTCGCCCGGCCCATCCCGAGCTTCTCCGCCGCACCGACCACAGTGGACCCCGGCTCGGCGAGACAGCGCACGATCTCGTCCCGCTCCATCGCCTGCAACCGGCTCAACCGATGCCCCACCCCGGAAAACACCTCCGCCGGCAGATGCCTGCCGTCGATCACATCCGACCGCGACGCCGCCTCCCGCACCACCCGGCGCAGCTGTTTGGCGTTCTCCGGCCAGTCACAGGCGGTCAGCGCCCGCACCGCGGCCGGGGTGAACACCACCTCGCGGCCCCGGTCGCGGCGGGCGAAATGATGGGCCAGCGGAAGAACGTCGTCCGGCCGGAACCGCAGCGCCGGAACCTCGACCACGACCTCCACCAGCGGAGCGAGCGCCTCCGGGATCGCACCGGCGTCCTGTGCGGTCAGCACGAACGGCGGCGGCTCACCTTCCCGGCGAGCCTGGGCGAACAACCCCGCCAGCTCGGCGGCCGCCCACGCCGGGAGCGTGTCCACCCCCGAGACGATCACGCACGTCTCGTCCTTGAGCAGTTCCGGAGTCCACAGCGTCAGCCACGTGTCCACATCGTCCGGCGCGGGCGGACGCGCGTTGAGCACCCGGTCACGCGGCCGCGTCGCCCGCCGCGCGGCCGACGCGAGCGCCGTCTTCCCCGCACCGGCCTCACCGACGACAGCGACCACCCGCCCCCGGCTCAACGCCGACCCCACCTCGTCGAGCGCCTCCGACCAACCCGGCGACAGACTCGGGACATCGGCCGGATCGAACCGATCGGAATGCACCCGGAACACCTCACCACGCGGCGCCGGCCGCGGAGTCCGCCCCGAAGCCCGCGCCAGCATCAACGCGGCCGTGTTCCCGGCCGCCGCCTGCGCCAGCGCCAGCAGCAACTCCGACGACTGATCAGACCACGTCGTCAGATTCACGCTCCCCGCCAGCGCACCGGTCAGCGGATCCAACACCGGCACCGCCGCACACGTATAACCCCGCAATCCCGTGCAGTAATGCTCCGCCGCCCGCACCAGCGTCGGCGCGCGATCGGCCAGCGCCAAACCCAGCCCGTTGGTCCCGGCGTTGCTCTCCGCGAAGTAGAACCCCGGCGCCAGATGCACCCGATCCAACGACCGGACGATCGACGCGTCCGTGCACAGCCTGCTCAGCACCAAGCCCTCACTGTCGGTGATCATCAAGCTGACCGGCTCATTCGCCAGCGTCGCCTGCAACCCCCGCAACACCTCGTTGCCGCATTCGTACAACAGCGAACCGGTGTCCAGCGACCCGGTGAACACCGGCCGGACCTCGTCCTCGGGCGCGCCGTACCGGGCGCTGCGCTGCCAGGACGCCCGCAACCGCGGCGCGATCACCGCATTCGCGCTCTCCACATCGACCTCCCGGGACGCGACACTGCGTTCGGACCTCCGCTCAGCGTACGTGCGCGACCCGCGGCCCACAGGACGGTCGGTGTCTCAAACTGAGACACCGACCTCCTCCCTGACCTGCGCCGACGCCCCTACCGTTCACCTCCAACGTGCCAACGGCGGTCACGAACGCGGAGGAAGACCCATGTACACCAAGGACGGCGAGAGCTACTTCATCGTGGACGCGCACGTCGCGCTCTGGGACGCCCGGCCGGAGAACCAGGCCAACATCCACGGCAAACAGTTCATCGACTGCTTCTACGACTACCACCGCAACCTCAGCCCCGAATCCGAGCTGTGGTCCTACGAGGAATACCTCTACTACGGCGGCGCACGCCTGATGAAGGACCTCTTCCAGGACGGCTACGTCGACCACGCCATCTTCCAGCCCGCCCACCTCGGCGCCTTCTACAAGAACGGCTTCGGCCAAACCGAAGAGGCCTTCGCCCTCACCCGGCGGCACCCGGACAAACTCACCTACAACCACTGCTTCGACCCACGCCTCGAACAAGCAGGCCTCGACCAGCTACGCCGCGACGCCGAACGCTTCGGCCTCAAAGGCGTCAAGCTCTACACCGCGGAATGGCGCGACGACTCCCGCGGCTACAAACTCGACGACCCCTGGTGCCGCCGCTACCTGGAAGCCTGCCTCGAACTCGGCATCCGCAACATCCACGTCCACAAGGGCCCGACCATCCGCCCGCTCGACCGCGACGCCTTCGACGTCGCCGACATCGACAAGGTCGCCACCGACTACACCGACCTCAACTTCGTCGTCGAACACTGCGGGCTCCCCCGGCTCGAAGACTTCTGCTGGATCGCCACCCAGGAACCCAACGTCCACGCCGGCCTCGCCGTCGCGATGCCGTTCATCCACACCCGCCCGCGCTACTTCGCCCAGATCATCGGCGAACTCCTCTACTGGCTCGACGAAGACCGCATCCAGTTCTCCAGCGACTACGCGCTCTGGACCCCGAAATGGCTGGTCGAACGGTTCGTCGACTTCCAGATCCCCGAGGACATGACCGAATACGCGCCGCTCACCACCGACCAGAAACGCAAGATCCTCGGCCTCAACGCCGCCGCGATGTACGACCTCCCGGTACCCGCGGAACTCCAGGTCCGCCGCATCGAAACCCAAGCCGTCTCGGTGGCCTGACATGCGCGAACACGACGCCTACACCGCACTCCACGCCGTCTTCGATCCCGAACTCGACGAACCCGTCACCGACCTCGGCTTCGTCCGCTCCCTCACCGTCGAAGGAACGACGATCACCGTCCACCTGAGGCTCCCGACGTCGTTCTGCTCACCGAACTTCGCCTACCTCATGGCCTCCGACGCCAAAGACGTCCTCACCGCGCTCGACTGGGCCGACCAGGTCAACGTCGTCCTCGACGACCACCACGACTCCGACCTCATCAACCGAGGCCTCGCCGCCGACGCCGGCTACCGCGGCACCTTCGGCGACGAAGCCGAACAGGACCTCGACGAACTCCGGCTCACCTTCCGCCGCAAAGCCCACACCGCGGCCATGGAACGCGCCCTCACCCTGCTCCTGCGCGAAAACCGGGAACTGACCGAGGAAGCGCTCCACGACATCACCCTCGCCGACCTCCCCGACCACCGCACCACCCACGCACTCCTGCGACGACGGGCGTCGCTCGGACTCGACACCGCACCAGAGGCACCGGTCCTCGTCGACGACCACGGCACGCCCTACCCCCGCGAAGAAGTCCCCCTGCGGCTGCGCTTCGCCCGATCCGTCCGCATCTCGATCGACGGCAACGCCCACTTCTGCCGCGGCCTGCTCCGCACCCGCTACCCGGAATCCGCCACCGACCAGACACCACGCAACCAGGAGGTCCACGCATCGTGAAAGCGATCCAGGTCATCGGCTACCACGAAAAGCTCCAGCTGACCGAGGTCGCCGAACCCGAACCCACCGGCCCCTACGACGTCATCGTCCGCATCGGCGGCGCCGGCGTCTGCCGCACCGACCTCCACATCCTCGAAGGCCAATGGGCCGAGAAATCCGGCGTCACCCTCCCGTACACGATCGGCCACGAGAACGCCGGCTGGGTACACGCCGTCGGCAGCGCCGTCACCAACGTGGCCGAAGGCGACAAGGTCATCGTCCACCCCCTCATCACCTGCGGCCTCTGCCGCGCCTGCCGCTCCGGCGACGACGTCCACTGCGCCCAGTCGCAATTCCCCGGCATCGACACCGCCGGCGGCTACGCCGAATACCTCAAGACCTCCGCCCGCAGCGTCGTCAAGATCGACGACTCCCTCGAACCCGCCGACGTCGCCGCCCTCGCCGACGCAGGCCTCACCGCCTACCACGCCGCGGCGAAAGCAGCCCGCAGGCTTCGGCCCGGCGACCGCTGCGTCGTCATCGGCGCCGGCGGCCTCGGCCACATCGGCATCCAAGTCCTCAAAGCCCTCACCGCCGCCGAACTCGTCGTCGTCGACCGCAACCCCGACGCCGTCGACCTCGCCGTCACCATCGGCGCCGACCACGGCGTCATCGCCGACGGCACCCACATCGACCAGGTCCTCGACCTAACCGGCGGCGAAGGCGCCGAAACCGTCATCGACTTCGTCGGCGAAGGCGGCGCCACCAAAGATGGCCTCGCCATGCTCCGCCGCGCGGGCGACTACCACGTCGTCGGCTACGGCGAGAACATCGACGTCCCCACCATCGACGTCATCTCCACCGAGATCAACCTGATCGGCAACCTCGTCGGCTCCTACACCGACCTCTGCGAACTCATGGTCCTCGCCGCCCAAGGCCGCGTGAAACTCCACACCGCGCGCTACCCGCTCGAAGAGTTCCAAACCGCGATCGACGACCTCGACGCCGGACGCATCCGGGGCCGGGCCATCCTCGTCCCCTGAACACCTCGTGAGTGGTGAGGACGGTTCTAACCGTCCTCACCACTCACGACACAATGGCCCCCGTGCACCTCGACGCGCTCCTCACCGGCCAGCCCTCGGAAGTCCTCACCCGGGCCCTCGAGCTTTCCCCCACCGAGCGGAAAGCCCTCGTCCCCGAACTCCTGGCCGCCTTCAAGGACAGCCGCGAGTTCATCGAGATCAGGCCCAACACCTACGGCGCCCGCAACCCACTCAGGGGACAGCAAGCCGCGACCGCCCTCTGGACCGCCCTCCCCGCGAGCGACCCCCTGCTCCGCAAGCTCTGGATCGCCTCTCCCACCATCCTCGAACGTGTCCTGCAGGACCGGTCGCTCACCGAACGCAAGACGATCGCGCTGCGCATGATCGGCCACCACACCGCCTGGGAAGCCGTCCGCCGCATGATCCTCGACGGCGACCTCGAACCCATCCGGACACCGGAATACCACGCCGGCTGGTTCCGCTGGGCCGGACGCTTCCGCGGGAAACCACTGGCCGAACGGCTCCGGACCGAACGCGAAGCCCTCACCGAACTCTGGGAACTGCTCACGATCGAAGGCAACGGCGAAGCAAGCTTCGCCGCCTTCGACAAGTACGTCCGCGACCAGGACAAGTGGTCCACCGCGCTCCTCGAGCTCACCGAAACCGGCGAACTCGACCGCACCCGCCTCCTCGACCTCACCCTCGACGTCCTCGCCCGCGACTTCGCCGCCTTCCGCGCCCAGTGGTACGCCGCGCTCCACGAAGCGCTCGCCCCCACCCCTGACGAACGCACAGCGGCGCAGCACCGCTACGCCCGGCTGTGCGGAAGCGGCCTCCCGCGCACCGTCTCATTCGCCGTCAAAGCACTGTCCCTTGTGGACAAACACGGCACACTCGACGACGAAGCCGCACTCCAGCACCTCCCCGCCGCGGCGGCCGGACGCGGCGTCGCCACCGCCAAACTCGCGCTCAAACTCGCCGGCCGCATCACCGACCGGCGACCCGAACTCACCGACCTCGCCGACGAAGTCTTCGAAGCGGCTCTCACCCACGAAGCCTCCGACGTCCGCGCCATCGCCACCATCCGGCTCGGCGTCACCCCGGACGCGGCACCCGTCATCGAGACCGCCGAGTACCCGGAATCCACCCGGACACCATGGGAACAGCGCGAAACGCTCACCACCCCGCTCGAAATCCCCGACACCCCGGCCGCGGTCGCCGAAGCACTCTCCTCCCTGCTCGCCGACCCCGACCAGGCCGACCTCCTCCTCGCCGCCCTCGACGGCGCCCACCGCGTCGCGGACGAACTCCAGGACGCCCTCAAACCGCTGGTGAAACGCGCTGCCAGGATCGCGAACCAGAAGTACGGCGCGGCCGTCCCGAAGATGATCGCCACCCTCGTCCTCGGCCTCACCGGCCGCGACGTACCCCGCCCACCGCGGGTCGACGGCTGGCGGCGCCCACTCCACCACCGGATCACCGCCCTGCTCGAAGGCACCGCCGTCCCCGTCTCCGCCGCCACCCACCAAGGCGGCTGGCTCGATCCGGTCGTCTTCGTCGCCCGCATGCTCGAACACCCGGACGCTCCCGAAGACGACGTCGCCGACGCACTGCTCCGGCTCGCCCCGGACACCAGGCCTGCGGCCTTCGCCCTCGCCGCGGACCTCACCGGACCGCACGCCGACACCATCCGCTACGCCCTCGGCGGACCGGCCATCGACGACACCGGCTGGACCGCCCTCGCCGCGGCCCGCGCCCGGCACCCCGAATCCGCCGACCCCGCCGCCGCGCTCCGCGGCGAACCCGGACAACCGATCACCTGGACGGCGAAAGCCGGCCTTACCCACTACGGCTCGAACTCACTCGACATCGAACAAACCCCGGAACCAGTCGCACCGGAAGTCCCCTGGCTGGGAACGCCCTTCGAACGCCGGGCACCCGAGTGGCTCGGCTTCACCGAATGCCACGAAGCGGTCGCCTCCCCGTACGACCGCGACCACCTCGAAGCCGCCGTCGCCGGAAACCTGTACTCCAACGACATCGAAGTCGGCTATCCCGTCGAGAAGGCCGCACTGCCCCCGTTCCTCGACAACCCCTCGGTCCCGGGCATCCCCGGCACGATGCTCCTCGCCACCACCCTCGCACTGAAACGCCCCGCCGCCGTCCAGCTCGGCACGGACGCCGTGCTGACCCTGCTGGACCGGCGGATGCTCGGTCCCCGCGCACTCGGCGCGGCGCTGGGCATACTCGGCCCGCAGCTCATCACCACGCGGCTGGCACCGCGGCTCTCGGTCATCGCGAACGAGCACCCGATCGCCGTTCTGTCCACACTGGACACTTTGCTGCCGAAGCTGGAACCCGCCCACCGCGGCATCTTCGCGCTGCTGGAACTCGCCGCGGACCTCGTGGACCGCGGAGCGGGCACGATCAGCGCCGAAACGAAGGAGTGGCTCACCGGCTTCAAGGGCAGTTCGAAAGCGGCGAAGGCCGCGTCACGACTCAGCGGCTGACATCCGGGCCGCCAGCACATGCGAACAAGGCCCTCGGTTCTCCTGATGCTTGGCCCACCACGCGCACGTGCATCCGGCGGGCGAAAGCCGGACACGCTGCACCGAGCCGGCGCGGGTGATCTCGTAGCCACCGTCCGGCAACCTCCGGACGGCTCCGGCGGCGAGGAGCTCACGGGCCTTCGCCAGCCGACCGTTCGCCGGAGCAGCCCCGCTCGGAAGCTCACGCGGGAACCACGTGCCGACGACGACGTCGTGCCCGGCGCGCCCCGCGACGAGTTCCGGCGCTTCGAGCCCCGCCGCCAGCGCGTTCAGCCAGCCGCCCTCACCCGAGAAACCGCGCGACGGCTCCGGGGACAGCGTGACGACGAACCGTGCTCGCTCCAACCGGAGCACCCAGGTCGCGACCTCGCTGTCCGGTCGTGTGTGGACGGTCAGCCCCTGGGCGAACCGGATCAGCGGCTCGACGACCCGCAACCGATGGAGCCCGGTCGCCGGGATCGCGTCGCGTCCCGGCCGTGACGTCAACCGGAGCCCGCGGCCCGACGCCACCGCCCACGACCTGCCGACCGAAGTGGGCAGCCTCCGCAGGAAGTTCCGCGTCTCCGCTTTGCCCAGCTCCGCCTTCTCGATCGCTCCCGCTGTGACAGCGGCGACTTCGGCGAACCCCGACACCCAGCGATCCGGCAGCGGCACCAGGGACTCGTCGTTCCGACCGTCGAGAGTGCGGAGCCGGATTCCCTCGCCACGAACGGTCAGGTGCAACGGGTCCTGGCCCACGACTCCCGCGAGGACGGTCCGCGTCGCGTCGGACAGGTCCACATTGGTGCAACCCTCACCGAGATCACCCGCGTCCAGCAGATCGAGCCTGGCGTACAGACCACAGCACGGCGAGAAAGCCTCCGCTCGCAGCGTCGTCCCGTCCGCGGTGAACACCGGATCGGACTCGGCGATCAGCCGGTTCACCATCGACGGCGGCATCCAGAACCGGGTACGAGCGACCTTTCCGAGCACGAGCAGCGCCTGGGCAGCCTGTGCTCCGGGCTCCAGAAAACCCTGGAAGAGCACGGCCGCCGGGGCGTCCTCTTCCAGCTGCTCCAGCAAGACCTCGGTGATCACCGGACAACCCTAGCCAGGGCCCCCAACAGTCTTTGCTGGTTTTATGACTGGTTTGGAGTCGATCTTGTCCTCCGCCCGGCTGAATAGGTTGTTATACACTTTGAGATCAATCCAGCTGAGCCTGGCGACGACGATAGGCCCGTTGCTGACACGCCCGCGAGCAATAGTCCCGAGGCCTGCCCCGCCCTCCCCCGTCCAGCGGCTTGCCGCAGACGACGCACTCCCCTCCCCCGGTTTCGTCACTGATTACCTCACTCCCCTGGCTTTGGATGAGCGCCTCGACACCGTCAAGGGTCCGCTGCAGCCCGAATTCGAAGGCGTCGAGCGGAGCGTCCATTCCTCCGGCCTTCCACAGCTGCTCCAGAGCCGGATAGCCGTCCAGGCGCTCGAAGAGGGACTCGCGTTCGCTCCACCAGCGCTCATGGGACACCCCGGTGCGTCGCTGGAGCTCCGCGGCTTCTCCCGCCTGCCGCGCGGCCGACTCGACGAATCCGCCCACCAGGTTCACCACCGCGATCACCTGCGCCGGCGCCAGACCGCTACGTGAGGCCACGTCCAGCGCGTGGTCGTAGCCGGCCATGATGTTCGGACCCGGCAGGCGACGGGTCCCGGCGCTGTGGACCAGCCACGGATGCCGTCGGTACATCTCCCGGGCCCGCCGTGCCCAGCGTTCGAGGCCCGCTCGCCAGCCGAGCCCGTCCGAAGCGCCCATCGGGAACTCGCCGTACACCGCGTCGCGCATCAGTTCAACCAGTTCCGCCTTGCCGGGAACGTACCGGTAGAGCGACATGGTGGTGGTACCGAACCGTTCCGCGACCTTGCGCATCGACAGCGAAGTGAGCCCTTCGGCGTCCGCGACCTCGACGGCCGCCGCGACGATCCGGCCGAGGCTCAACCCGGGCCGCTCCGGCTCGGACGCTCCCCACAGCAGTTCGATCGCGCGCTCCGGATCCGGCTGCGCGTCGTCTTCCGCCACCCGCTACTCCCTTGACGCTCTTCACTGGTTCGTGTTTAGCTGATAAACCTCAGTATATCCCATATACCTCTCGCAGGAGCGCTTCAGCATGCCTGAAATCAGGTTCTTCGTATCCCCGGACGGCAGAGACGACGGGCCCGGCACCGCCGAGCAGCCGTTCGCCACCCCGAAAGCGGCGCAGAAGGCCGTCCGTGCCGCCACGTCCGCCATGACCGGCGACGTCATCGTCTCCTTCACGACCGGCGTTTACCGCCTCGACGAATCCCTTGCCTTCACTGATACACACGGCGATTCCGGCTCGAACGGGTTCCGCGTCGTCTACCAGGCACAGGACTACGGAACAGCCGGCCAGGCGAAGGTCGAACTGAGCGGCGGCCGCGAGATCACCGGCTGGGCGACCGGCGACGACGGCGTCTGGACCGCGCCGATCGGCGACCTGGCGCCGCGACGGCTCGCCGTCGACGGCACACCCGCGACAAGGGCTGCCCGCACGGACGGACTCCCGGGAAGTGTGACGAAAACATCGACCGGTTACGTCACGGACAGCGTCGAGCCCCAGTCGTGGCCGCATCCCGCCGGACTCGAGTTCGTGTACCCGGGCGTCTACCCGTGGTCCGAAGCCCGGCTCTCGGTCGCGTCGATCTCCGGCGACGCCTCCTCGACCACGATCACCATGGCTCAACCGGCCTTCGACAACGCCAAATCCCTCTACGACGCCAAGTGGTACGGCGCCGGCGGTGACGGCTCCTGGGACGGCCTCGCCACACCGTCCGTGCTGGAGAACAACGTGGCTTTCTTGACCGAGCCGGGAACCTTCGCCGTCAGCCGCACCGACGCGGGCGACCACGTTCTGCATTACCGCCCGCGTCCCGGTGAGGAGATCGGGAAGACCACGGTCGTCGCTCCGGTGCTCGAAACGCTCATCAGCGGACAAGACGTGCACGACATCGTGCTGCGCGGTTTCACCTTCACCGACGCGACCTGGACCGGCCCCGCCCGCACCGGCGGCTACCTGCACTATCACGGCAACGCACGCTACGAACGGGGCGACTTCCGGAAGATCGACCTCGGCGCGGACGTGGGCTACGTCCACGTGCCCGCGGAGCCGGTCCAGTTGCCCGCCAACGTCAGCCTCACGTCGGTCAGCCGAGTCTCCCTGGAGGGCAACCACTTCACTCGGCTCGGCGCGGGAGGACTGCTGATCGAGAACGCCACCGACGTGGCGGTCCGGGCGAACGTCTTCGACGAGATCTCCGGCAGCGGGATCGCCGTCCACACGAGCACCCGTGCCGCGGTCGAAGACAACCTCGTCCACCACATCGGCACCGAATATCGAGGTTCGCCCGCCGTCCTCGTCGTCGAGTCCGCGGAGACCTCCGTGGCGCACAACGAGATCCACGACGTGCCACACAACGGCATCGTGATCACCGGCGGCGAGCGCGCCGAGGGCACCCAGGTGGTCTCGAACCTCGTCGAGCGCAGCATGGGGAAGCTCATGGACGGCGGCGGGATCTACCTGTCGGCGCCGCAGGGCTCGTCGCACGCCGGCGGTGCACTGGTCCGCGGCAACGTCATCCGCGACGTCCTCACCTCGTACAACTTCGGCCTCTACGCCGACTACGGCGCGGCGTGGATCACCGTCCTCGGCAACATCGTCCACCGGGCCGACACCCCGATCGTGCTCCAGGTGGGCCCGCCGATGGAGAACGTGGCCTTCGTCGGCAACTTCTGGGATGCCCTGCCCGACGGCTACGACACCCCGCCCGAGTCGGTGACCGTGGCAGGGAACACGGTGCTGCCCAAGGAGAGTTTCGACGACGCCATCCGGGCGGACCCGGCGGGCGCGGACATCCTCGCGCGGGCCGGCCGCCGGGGTCTGGAACGATGATCACCGCTCCTGCCGGACGCGAGTCCGGCAGGAGCCGCTCCGGCCACGATCCCCAGAGGAGACACCGCGCGATGCCGACCCAGACCACGGAAGCACCCGGGACCCGCCGACGTCTCGCGCGGATCGCGACCGAGGTGCTCGCTCCTTGGGTCTGGGTGCTCGGCCTCCCGCTGATCGTCGCCTGGAAGGTCACCGGATACCACCTCGGCGAGACGGTGCTCTGGGGTCTCGTCGTCGGCGTCACCGGCTCGCTGATCCCGATGGCGGTGATCGTTCGCGGCGCCCGGAAGGGTAAATGGGACAGCCACCATGTCACCGATCGCACCGGACGGCTCGTCCCGTTCGCGGTCTGCATCGGCTCGTTGACCGCCGGATTCGTCGTCCTGATCGCCGGCGGCGCCCCGCACGAGATGATCGCGCTCGCGGCCGCCGAGCTCGTCTGCCTGCTCGCCGCGCTCGCGATCACCTTCGGGCTGAAGTTCAAGATCTCGATGCACGCGATGGTGGCGGCGGGTGCGGCCGTGATGCTCATCCGCGTCTACGGTCCCTGGCTCACGCTGGTCTTCCTCGGCGTCGGCTGGGTCTGCTGGTCACGGGTCGAGCTCGGCGATCACACCAAGGCCGAGGTCACGGCCGGCTTGGGCACCGGCGTCGTCCTCGGCGGTGGTGTTTATCTTTTGCTCGAAGCGGTTTTGGCCTGACCCCAGCGGTATAGGACGTTATACATTCAGCTGATCCGCCTGATGCCTTCGGCGAGTTCGGCGGCGTCGGCCGCGGCGGCGAAGCCGAGCCGAAGGAACGGTCCGGCTGGTTCGGCCGCGAAGAACCGGTCCCCCGACCCGACCACGACTCCCCGCTCCCTCGCCGCGCGGGCGACCGCGTTGGCGTCGCTCCCCGCCGGTAGCCGCACCCACAGGTGCAACCCACCCTCCGGCAGCCGCGCGACAGTCCATTCAGGACACTCCCCCGCCAGCGCCGCGGCCGCCTTCCCGCACCGCTCCCGCAATTCGGTGCCCAGTTTCCGCACGTGACGTTCCCAGGACGGCGCGCTGAGCAGTTCGAGAGCCGCCTCCTGCAACGGACGGGAGACGAAGAAGTCGTCGACCCGCCGGATCGCCTTCATCCGGTCGAGAACGGGCCCACGCGCGATGAGCGCCCCGATACGGAGGCTCGGCGCGGCGGCCTTGGTCACCGACGTCAGATGGACGACCGTGCCATCGCGGTCGTCGGTGATCAGCGGACGCGGTGCCGTGGCACCGTGCGAGAGGTGCCGCGCGAAGTCGTCCTCCAGCACGAAGGCGCCCGCCGCCCGCGCCACCTCCAGCACCTGAGTGCGGCGTTCCGGCGTCAGCACGGTCCCGGTCGGGTTGTGGAAGGTGGGTTGACAGTAGAAGAGCCGGGCGCCGGTCATCGCGAACGCCTCGGCAAGCAGATCCGGCCGGACCCCGTCGTCGTCGATCGGGACCGGTACCGGGCGGAGCCCGGCCGCCCGCGCGGCGGCGAGCGCTCCCGGATAGGTCGGCGATTCGACGAGGACCGGGCTGCCGGGCGCCGCGATCGCCCGGAACGCCATGGAGAGCCCGCTCTGTCCGCCGGCGGTGATCAGGACGTCGTCCGGCGACGCACCGGCAGGCCCCGCGAACACCGACCTCAGCGCGGCCAGTCCGGTGGCAGGGGCCCGATCCCAGGAGTCCGGGCGGCGCCCCGCCCGCGCGAGCGCCGCGCTCAGGAAGCGGGTGGCCTGCAGTGATCGGTGCGGATACCCGCCGTCGAGGAGGATCGCGCCCTCCGGCGGCGGGCCGAGGACGCCGGTGAGCGACGTGGTGTCGACGGTGCGGTCGGTCAGCGCGACGGTCTGCCAAGCCGTGTCGAGTGGTCCGGCCACCGCCGACGGCCTGGCCGCCACGTACGTGCCGCTTCCGGGCCGGGTCACGACGGCGCCCTCGGCCGCCAGGAGGGCGATCGCGCGGGAGACCGTCACCGGGCCGACCCGGTAGCGCTCGATCAGCTCACGGCTGCTGGGCAACCGGTCCCCCGCGGCCGCCGCGCGGATCAGCGAACGCAGCTGGAGCACGAGGGCGGAAGTGCTACTATCCGACATGAAAGAACATGATAGTGCTACTGGGAATCAGGCGGAATCACTACTGGACGTTCCCGCTCTGCGAGCCGACACGCCGGGCAGCGAGAAGGTCGTCCACTTCAACAACGCGGGCTGCGGGCTTCTGGCGAAGCCGGTACTGGCCGCCATGCTCGATCACCTGAACCTCGAAGCCGAGATCGGCGGTTACGAGGCCGCCGCGGCGCGGTCGGATCAGGTCGCGGGCTTCTATCGTGAGATCGCCGCGTTGATCAACGCGCGGCCCCGCAACATCGCCTTCGCGGCGAGCGCCACCCACGCCTATTCCACCGCGCTTTCCTCGATCCGGTTCGAACCCGGCGACGTCGTGCTGACCACCCGCAACGACTTCATCTCCAACCAGATCGCGTTCCTGTCGCTGCGGAAGCGGTTCGGCGTCGAGATCGTGCACGCACCGGACGCCCGGGAAGGCGGTGTCGACGTCGAGGCCATGGCGGCCCTGATGCGCACCAGGAAACCGAAACTGGTCGCGGCCACGCATATCCCGACCAACTCGGGGCTCATCCAGCCGGTCGCCGAGATCGGGCGGCACTGCCGGGATCTCGGTTTGCTGTACCTGGTCGACGCCTGCCAGTCGATCGGCCAGTACCCCATCGACGTCGAAGCGATCGGCGCCGACCTGCTCACCTCGACGTGCCGCAAATTCCTGCGCGGTCCACGAGGTTCGGGGTTCCTGTTCGTCTCCGACCGGTTCCTCGAAGCCGGGCACGAGCCATTGTTCATCGACATGCACGGCGCCCGCTGGAGCGCGCCCGGTGCGTACGAACCCGCGAAGTCGGCTTCCCGCTTCGAAGAGTGGGAATTCCCTTACGCCACTGTGCTCGGCTGCGCCACCGCGGCGAGGTATGCCAGTGAGGTCGGCCTGGAGGCGATCTCACGGCGGACCCCGGCGCTCGCGGCGAGGCTGCGGGACGGTCTCCGCGCCATCGCGGGCGTCGAAGTGCTCGACCGGGGCCCGGAACTGGGCGCCTTGGTGACGTTCTCCATCAAGGGCTGGGAAGCCGTGCCCTTCAAGGAGGCGATGGACGCCAGGCGGATCAATTCGGCGCTCAGCTACCGGGAGTTCGCGCAGTTCGACTTCGGGGACAAGGACGTCGACTGGTGCCTGCGGCTGAGCCCGCACTACTACAACACCGAGCGGGAAGTGGACGACGTGACCGCGGCCGTCGCCGAACTCGCCGCCTGAACGCGGTCGCCCCGCCTGGGCACTGGGGGTGTCCGGGCGGGGCGACCGTCAGGAGGGTCAGGCCCCGGCGAGGCCGCGGCGCTTCAGCAGCGGCTCGATCTCCGGGTCGCGGCCGCGGAACGCGCGGAAGGCGGCCATCGGGTCGACGCTGCCGCCCCGCCCGAGCAGTTCGCGGCGGAAGTGGTCGCCGTTCTCCCTGGTGAGCCCGCCGTTCTCGCGGAACCACTGCACGGTGTCGGCGTCGAGGACCTCGCTCCAGATGTAGGAGTAGTACCCGGCGCTGTAGCCGCCGCTGAAGACATGCGCGAAGTACGTGGTGCGGTAGCGCGGCGGCACCGCTTCCAGCGCGACCCCGGCCTTGGTCAGCGCCTCGGCCTCGAATCGCTGGACGTCGTCGACGTTGTCCTCCGTGCCCAGCGCGTGCCACGCCTGGTCGAGGAGGGACGCCGCGAGGTACTCGGTGGTCGAGAAACCCTCGCCGTACTGCTGGGAAGCCAGGAGCTTGTCGATCTGCTCCTGCGGCAGCGGCTCGCCGGTCACGTGGTGCTTGGCGTAGTTCGCCAGGACCTCGGGCCACAGCATCCACATCTCGTTGACCTGCGAGGGGTACTCGACGAAGTCACGCGGGACGTTGGTACCGGAGAACATCGGGTACTCGACGTCGGAAAGCAGCGAGTGCAGCGCGTGCCCGAACTCGTGGAACGCGGTGACGACCTCGTCGAAGGTCAGCAGGGTCGGCTCCCCCGCCGGCGGCTTGGCGACGTTGAGCACGTTCACCACGACCGTCTTGGTGCCCAGGAGCTTCGTCTGGTCGACGAAGTTGTTCATCCAGGCGCCGCCGCGCTTGGAGTCGCGGGCGTAGTAGTCGAGCAGGAACAGGCCGAGTTCCGAACCGTCGGCGTCGAACACCTCGAAGATCCGGACCTCGGGGTGGTACTTCGGCAGGTCTTCCCGCTCGGTGAAGCTCAGGCCGTACAGCTTCGACGCGGCGAAGAAGACGCCGTCGGTCAGCACGCGGTTCAGCTCGAAGTACGGGCGCAGCGCCGCGGTGTCCACCTCGAACCGGTCCTTGCGCACGCGCTCGGCGTAGAACGCCCAGTCCCACGGCCGCAGGATCGCGCCGGGGATGTCGGCTTCGAGGTAGCGCTGCAGTTCTTCGGCCTCCGCCTTGGCGTTGGCGACCGCGACCGGCGCGAGACGTTCCAGGAGACCGACGGCGGCCTGAGCGGTTTTCGCGGTCTCGTCCTCGATGACGTACGACGCGTGGTCGGGGAAGCCGAGCACGGCGGCCCGCTCGGCCCGCAGGCGGACGAGTTCGGCCACGACCTCGTTGTTGTCGGACTCGTTGCCCCGGTTCCCTCGGGAGACCGACGCGGTGAAGATCCGCTCGCGCAGCGCACGGTCCTCCAGCGAGGCCAACGCGGCCTGTGCCGTCGGCAGGGTCAGCTTGAGGACGTACTTGCCCTCCTCACCGGCGGTTTCGGCGGCCGTGGCGATCTCGTCCTCGCCCAGTCCCGCGAGCTCCGCGACGTCGTCGACGACAACGGCGAGCTCGTTGGTGTCCTTGAGCAGGTTCTGCTGGAAGCGGGTCGACAGCGTCGAAAGCTGCTCGTTCAGCTCGCGCAGGCGCTTCTGGTCGGCCTCGGGCAATCCGGCGCCGGCGCGGCGCACGTCGGTGTGGTGGCGCTCCAGGAGGCGGAGCGATTCGGCGTCGAGACCGAGTTCGTCCTTGCGCTCGAACAAGGAGTTGATCCTCGCGAACAACGCCGGGTTCAGGTTGATGGCGTCGGCGTGCGCGGCCAGCCGCGGCGCCATCTCGGCCTGCACGCGCTGGATCTCGTCGTTCGCGTTCGATCCGGCGAGGTTGAAGAACACGCTGGAGACGCGGGACAGCAACCTGCCGGACTTCTCGAGCGCGACGATGGTGTTCTCGAAGGTCGGCGGCTCCGCGGAGTTCGCGATCTCCTCGATTTCGGCGGCGTGCTCGGCAAGGCCCGCTTCGAAGGCGGGAAGGAAGTGTTCGTCGGCGATCCGGTCGAACGGCGGAAGGGCGTAGGGCAGCTCACTCGGCGCGGCGAACGGGTTGTCCTGCGAAATCATCGGTGTTGCTCCCGGGTCGTCGAATCTGCTGTTCAGGCCACCTTACGGGCAGTGAGGGGCCGGTGGATGCCGTCCGTGGCGTGACACCGCGGACGGGAGTGGTCACGCTCCGGTGGTACCGCCCACCACCGCGTCGGAGCTCTGTTTTCCCTTGCCACGCTTGGGTTTTCCCTTGGGCGGCGGCGGGGCGATACCGGCGAGGTCGCCGCCGTTGTCGTTGACGCGCAACACGAACGGACGAGTCTCGGTGTACCGGACGACCGAAACCGACGCCGGGTCGACCACGATCCGCTGGAAGGAATCGAGATGCTGGCCGAGCGCGTCGGCGAGGATCGCCTTGATCACATCGCCATGACTGCATAAGAGCCAGACCGCGTTCTCGCCGTACTTCGCGGTGATCCGCGCGTCGTGCGCCCGGACGGCCGCGACCGACCGTGCCTGCATCTCGGCGAGCCCTTCGCCGCCGGGGAAGACCGCGGCCGACGGATGCGCCTGCACGACCCGCCAGAGCGGTTCCTTGAACAGATCCTTGAGCGCGCGCCCGGTCCAGTCGCCGTAGTCCACTTCGGACAAACCGGGCTCTTTGACCTTGTCCAGACCGCGTGCCTCGGCCAGCTTCGCGACCGTCTGGCGGCAGCGGAGCATCGGCGAGACCACCAGCTCGGCGAGCGGGACCGGCGCCAGGCGCTCGACGAGCGCGGCCGCCTGCGCACGGCCGGTGTCGTCCAGGCCGACCTTGGGCGTGCGCCCGGCCAGGACGCCCGAACCGTTCGCCGTGGACTTGCCGTGGCGCAGAAGGATCACAGTACTCACGTGGCCCACCCTACGTGCCGTGCTTTGCCCCCTCGAAAACCTCGTGAGTGGTAAGGACGGTTAGAACCGTCCTTACCCCTCACGAGACACAGCGCTTACAGGTGCGGGCCAGCGCCAGGGTCCAGGACACCGGTGAAGATCAGGACGAACAGCAGCGCGCCGAGCACGAGCCGGTAGATCACGAACGGCACGAAGCTCTTGGTCTTGATGTAGGACATCAGCCACGCGATGACCGCGTACCCGACACCGAACGCGACCAGCGTCGCCAGGATCGTCGGCCCCCACTGCGCCGGGGCGCCGTCCTTGCCGATGTCGGTCAGCTTGTACAGGCCCGAGCCGAACACCGCGGGCAATGCCAGCAGGAAGGAGTACTCCGCCGCTTCCGCGCGGGTGTAGCCGAGCAGCAGCCCTGCGCTGGTGGTGCCGCCGGAGCGCGAGACACCCGGGATCAGCGCCAGCGCCTGCGCGAACCCGAAGCCGAGGCCGTGCGGCACGGTCAGGTGGTCGAGGGTGCGCTGCTGCTTCCCGATGCGGTCGGCCACCAGGAGGATCAGACCGAACACGATCAGTGTGGTCGCGGTGATCCGCAGGTCACGGAAGGTTTCGTCGATGGCGTCCTGCAGCAGCAGGCCCAGCACCACGATCGGCATCGAGCCGACGATGATCAGCCAGCCCAGCCGGGCGTCGGGGTCGTGCCGCCAGTCCTTCTTGTAGATCGAGAAGAACCAGGCGCGGAGGATCCTGCCGATTTTCGCCGAGAAGTACAGGATGACCGCGAGTTCCGTGCCGATCTGGGTCACCGCGGTGAACGCGGCGCCCGGGTCGTCCCAGCCGGCGAGCGCCGCGGTGATCCGCAGATGCGCGCTGGACGAGATCGGCAGGAACTCCGTGAGGCCCTGGACGAGTCCGAGGACCAGTGCTTCGAACCATCCCATCAGGCGACACCGGCCGATTCGATCGCTTCGGCGGCGACCTCGAGGGCGCGTGCGGAGCCCTCTGAATCCGGCATGGCGGGGGCGACGGTCAGCGTCGTGACGCCGGACTCCGCGAAGGCCTGCATCCGTTCGGCGATGCGCTCCTTGGGCCCCAGCAACGACGTCGCGTCGATGAACTCCAGCGGGACGGCCGCCATGGCGCCCTCGTAGTCCTTGCCCAGGTACTTCTGCTGCACGTCGGCCGCTTCACGCTCGAAACCCATCCGGCAGGCGAGCTGGTTGTAGAAGTTCTTCTCCCGGCTGCCCATCCCGCCGATGTACAGCGCCGCGTACCCGCGGACCGCGTCGGCGCAGGTCTTCCAGTCGTCACCGACCACGAGCGGGACGGTGGGGACGACGTCGAAGCCGTCGAGGGAGCGCTCGGCCTTGTCCGCCCCGGCCTGGATCAGCTTCAGCTGCTCACCGGCGTGCTCGGGCGAGTAGAACACCGGCAGCCAGCCGTTCGCGATCTCACCGGTCAGTTCGAGGTTCTTGGGGCCGATGGCGGCCAGGTACACCGGGATCTCTTCGCGCACGGGGTGCACGGTCAGGGTCAGCGCCTTGCCGGGCCCGCCGGGCAGCGGCAGCTGGAAGTGGTCGCCGTCGTACCGCACCCGGTCGCGGCTCAGCGCCTTGCGGACGATCTCGACGTATTCGCGAGTGCGGCCGAGCGGCGACGCGAACTTCACGCCGTGCCAGCCCTCGGAGACCTGCGGGCCGGAAACACCGAGGCCGAGGCGGAACCGGCCGCCCGAAAGCGTGTCCAGGGTCGCGGCGGTCATCGCGGTCATCGCCGGTGTCCGCGCCGGGATCTGCAACACCGCGCTGCCCACGTCGATCCGCGAGGTCTGCGCCGCCACCCATGAGAGCACCGTCGGCGCGTCCGAACCGTACGCCTCCGCGGCCCAGACGACCGCGTAGTCCAGTTCGTCCGCCTTCTTCGCCAATGCCAGGTTGGCCGCGTCGTTCCCCGCGCCCCAATAGCCCAAGTTCAGTCCGAGTCGCACGGCGTGAATGTATCCATCGGAGTGTCACTCCTCCGTTCAGGGTGTTGACAGCCGATGACCCGCACGGTGGTACTCGATCACGACACGCTCACCTGCTCCGCGACCCGCACTTGCCTTCCGGCTAGGCTCGCCCGTCGTGGAAAAGCGACAGCTCGGCCGGTCGGGACTTCGGGTCTCGCGGATGGCCCTCGGGACCATGACGTGGGGTGGCGACACCGACTCGGAGGAGGCGGCCAGCCAGCTGGTCGCGTTCGTCGACGCCGGGGGCACCCTGGTCGACACCGCCGACATCTACGGCGAGGGAGAGAGCGAGCGCGTCCTCGGGGCACTGCTCGGCGACCTGGTCCCCCGGGACGACATCGTGCTCGCCACCAAGGCCGTCGCCCGCCGCACCGACGGTCCGTTCGGCGGCGGAGCCTCGCGCGGTGCCCTGCTGAGCGCGCTCGAAGGGTCGCTGCGACGGCTCGGTACCGACCACATCGATCTGTGGCAGCTGCACGCCTGGGACACCACCGTGCCGGTCGACGAGACTCTCGGCGCCCTCGAATATGCCGTGACCAGCGGAAAGGCCCGCTACGTCGGCGTCTCCAACTACTCGGGCTGGCAGCTGGCGACCGCCGCGGCCCGCAGTTCGGCCGTCGCCCCGCTGGTCTCGACGCAGGTCGAGTACTCGTTGCTGGAACGCGGGGTCGATCGCGAGGTCGTCCCCGCGGCCGAGCACCACGGCGTCGGGCTCCTGCCGTGGGCGCCGCTCGGCCGGGGTGTGCTCACCGGCAAGTACCGCACCGGGACCCCCGCCGATTCACGCGGCGCTTCGAGTGTTTTCGCGGGCTATGTCGAACATCACCGGACCGATCGCGCGGCCCGGATCGTGCAGGCGGTCGCGACGGCCGCGGACGGCCTCGGCACGTCGCCGCTGGCGGTCGCGCTGGCCTGGGTCCGCGACCGGCCCGGAGTGGTCGCGCCCGTGGTCGGAGCCCGTGACACCGGTCAGCTGACCGGTTCGCTCACCGCCGAGGACATCACGCTCCCGCCCGCCATCCGCTCGGCGCTCGACGACGTCAGCGCGATCGAGGTCGGGTACCCGGAACGCGGCCTCTGAGCCGTCTCGAATACTGGATTAGGTGACTGTTGGGTGACGCTGACGTGACGTGGTGGAGTTCCAGGAGGATGCTGGACAGGTCCGTTCGACGAGTAGCAGGTGGAGGCACCAAGGTGGGTCGGCTGTCCGCCGTTTCCCGGATCGCGATCCCGCTCGCCGGTGTCCTGGTGCTCTCGTCCTGCGGTACGGACGACACGCCCAACGACTCCTTGCAGATCGTGCAGAACCCCGTCGCGGCGACCGCGGCGGTCTCCCCCGCCGTGACCGTGAAGCCCGCCGGTTCGGTGTTCGCGGTGCCGGGCGTGCGGGCCCTGGTGACCGACGAGGCGAGCAAGTCGCTGGTCGTCGCCGTTTCGGAGCCGCCGTCGCTGCGAATCTACGATCTCGCCGCCCTGGACGCCCCCAAGACGACCGTGGCCTTGCCCGGTCCGGCCGAGCGGCTGACGGTCTCGGGCTCCCAGGTGCTCGCGAGCGTTCCCGGCAAAAGCCTGCTGGCGAAGGTCTCCCTGCCCGGTGGCGCGCTGGAGACGGTGCCGGTCGCGGGGCAGCCGTCGGCCGGTCTCGCCGACGGCGACGCCACGCTGGTGTCCGTCCGGGACCGCAAGGCCGTCGAGGTGCTGTCGAAGAACGCGGGACCGAGGACCATCACCGGCCAGATCTACAGCGCCGACGACGTGCTGAGCACCGGTGACGGCGTGGTCGTGCTCGACAAGCTCCGCACCGCGCTGTTCGCCGTCGACCTCGCCGAAGGCAAGATCGGCGAGGGCCTGCGCGCCGGCGACGGCGCGGCCAACGCGGTCACCGACGATCTCGGCCGCGTCTTCGTCACCGACGCGCGCGCGGGCGCCCTGCTGGCGTTCTCCACGACGCCTCTGCTCCTGCGCCAGCGCTATCCCGTTCCCGGCGGGGCGTACGGCATCGCCTACGACCGCACCCGCGGCCTCGTCTGGGTCACGCTCACCGAACGCAACGAGGTCGTCGGTTTCGACGTCCGCGGTGGAGAGCCGATCGAGAAGCACCGGTTCCCCACCGTGCGGCAGCCAGATTCGGTCACCGTCGACGAGCAAGGCGGCCGTGTGGTCGTCGGCTCGGCCATCGGAGAAGGGATCCAGGTGATCACGCCATGACAGTGGTGGACGAGGCGGTGGTCGAAGGGGATTGGGAGTACCGGCGGCTGCAGCTGCCTCCCGGTGTTTCCCGGCGGGCGGCGGCGACGCAGCTGTCGATCCACGCCGAGTTCGCCGGCTGGGAGCTTTCGACCGTCCGGCTCTACTCGGACGGGACCCGGAGGGTGTGGTTGCGCCGCAAGCGCACCGCCACTCCCCTGCCCGGCCTCATCACCTGAGCTGAAGGGGACTTTCCCCGCATGCGATGCGGCAAAAGCGTCCTTCAGCTCTTGCACACCAGGGCGAGCCAGTCGGCCGCCGGGACCGAACCGCGATCTCGCGTGATCCGATGGACGACACGCGTGATTGGAGGGACGACACACGTGTCGTCCATCTGGACACGCGTGTCGTCCTGTCCGTCACGTGTGTCGTCCATCGGATCACGCCGTGCGATGCGGCGAAAGGTCCCTTCAGTTCTTGAAGACCCGGCCGAGCCACTCGGCCCAGAGCGCGTCCTGTTCCGCGGGATCGACGTCGCCGAACAGGTGATGCATCGCGCACATCGGCCCGGCGAACCCGCGCACGAAGCGCAGGAACGAATCCGCGGTCCGGATGCCGACCGTCTGCGCGTTCGCGAAGTAGACCTCGCCGTCCACAGTGGACACAGGACCGGTGGAAATCCGGACGCGGTCCCCCGTTTCCGGCCGCCCGGCGAGGCCGAGCTCCCGGCCCAGCTTCAGCCACGCGCTGTCCCAGTCCCCGATCATCGGCCCGAACACCGTCACCGGCACGGCCTTCCGGCCGGCGAACCGGTTGAGGTACTCGACGAGGGTGCGGAGGAACAGCTCGCCACCCGTGGTCATCGCCTCGAACTCGTCTTCCCAGTCGTCGCCGGGCAGGAAGCCGCTCGTCACGGTCCGCAGCACGGTGCTGCCGCCGGAGCGGCCCTCGATGAGGAATTCGTAGGCGACGAACCGACCGTCCGGCGCGGGTTCCGTGCCGTAGACGAGCCGCTCCAGCGGATCCCACGAGGTGATCGCCGACGTGGGTTCGTAGCCGCCGAACGCGGTCTTCACGGTTCCGCCGACACCGCCGTCGACCTCGTTGCGGCCCATGAACCACGACGTGATCCCCGGTCCGGTCGCGATGGCGTCCCAGACCTGTTCGGGCGTCGCCTCGACCTCGAGGCGGTCGGTGATCTCGAATTCGTGGCCCACTCAGCGCTCCCCGGGCTCGGTTTTGACACTCGGATGGACGGCGACGACGATCCGGTGATCCCGGCCCTGTTCGGCGCCTTCGTCGTGGTATTTGCTCACCAGGTTCGTGATCGCGACGGTGAGCTCTTCGGCGAACGCGGCCCGGTCCGCGGCGGAGGAGAACCGCACCTCGCCGTCGATCGCGAACGTCGCGACCCGTTTGCGCGCCTTGGTCGCGCCGGTGATCAGCAGGCCGACGTCGCGTACCAGCCTGCCTGCCACCGCGAGCAGCCAGCGCGCGGACAGGCGGTCCGGTGACTGCGCAGGATCCGGTTGCACGGCCGAGAGCGCCGTCGGCGAGATGACGTACGAGGACGCCGTCGCGCGCATCATGCGCTCCGTGACGTTGCCCTTCCGCCGCTCCTCGACGAGCTCGACCAGACCGTGTTTCTCCAGGGCGCGGAGGTGGTAGTTCACCTTCTGTCTCGGCAGGTCCACCCGCGCGGCCAGCATCGTGGCCGACGCAGGCTCGGCGAGTTCGGCGAGCAGCCTGGCCCGGACCGGATCCAGCGACACTTCGGCCGCTTCCGCGTCCTCGATCACCGCAACGGAGAACATGGTACGAAGGTGTCACCGAAAAGAGTTTTTGTCAAGGACGTCAGTCTTGTCGGTAGGCCCGGTTCGCCAGGGCCAGCAGGCGGGGCACCACCTGCGGTGCGGCCTCGAGCGGGACGACATGCCCGACGCCGGGCAGCACCACGGACGTCCCGTTCAGCACCGCGCCAGCCAGTTCCTCGACGTCCGCCGTGGGCACGAGCTTGTCGCGCTCCCCCACGATCGCGATCACCGGCACCGCGCCGACCTGCGACAACGCCGATTCCCGCGTGTAGGCGTCCAGAGCCGGACGGAACGCCGACACCGTCTGCGGCCAGTTGCCGCGGATCATCCGCACCGTCAGTTCGACGTCCGCGGGCACCGGGTCGTCACCGAAGAGCCACCACCGCAGACCGGCGGTCACGGCCTTGCTCGTGTGCTCCCGCACCAGGCCGATCAGTCTGGTCCCGAAGACCATCTCCAGGTCACGGCCGAGTTTGCCGAGCGCGTTCGGCCAGATCGCGTCCGGGGTGACACCGCCCGCCGACATGGCGAGCAACCCGATTCCCGCCACCCTCGCGGCGAAGACGCCCGGATGGCGCTGGGCGAGCGACAGGATCGCGAGCCCGCCCATGTCGTGACCGACCAGGACGATCTTGCCGTCGGGAACCACCTTCTCCAGCACCTCGGCCAGATCGTCGGCGAGGTGTCCCATGGTCGCCGACGCGGCCCGGACCTCACCGGATTCCCCGTGCCCGCGCTGGTCGTAGGCCAGGACCGAAATCGGTTCCTCCGATGACTCGGCCGCTTCGGCGAGCACCGGCGCGATGGCACGCCAGCTCCGCCTGTCGAGCGCGTACCCATGCAGGAGCACGACGGTCACCGGCGCCGACGGATCACCCCAGCGCTCGAAGTGCAGGGGTGTCCCGTCGGCGGCCAGCAGACCGGGCATCAGGCAGAGCGGAGGAAGCGGTCGAGCACGCGCACGCCGAACTTCAGCGCGTCGACCGGGACACGCTCGTCGACGCCGTGGAACAGGGCCGAGAAATCGAGGTCCGCGGGCAGCTGCAGCGGGGCGAACCCGAAGTTGCGGATCCCGAGCGACTGGAAGGACTTCGCGTCGGTGCCGCCGGAGAGCATGTACGGGAGCGTGCGGGCGCCCGGGTCCTCGGCGAGGACCGCGTTGGTCATGGCATCGACCAGGGCACCGTCGAAGGTCGTCTCGACCGGCGGCAGCTCCATCCACTCCTTCTCGATGTCCGGGCCGAGGATCTCCTCCAGCTCGGCGTTGAACGCCTCGAGACGGCCGGGAAGGATCCGGCAGTCGACCGAAGCCTCCGCGACCGAGGGGATGACGTTCGATTTGTAGCCCGCGGTCAGCATCGTCGGGTTCGCCGTGTCACGCAGGGTCGCGCCGATCATCCGGGAGATGTTGCCGAGTTTCGCGACGGAACCCTCGATGTCGTCCTCGGGGAAGTCCCAGCCGGTGATCTCGGTGACGCCGTCCAGGAACTCGCGGACGGAGTCGGTCATGACCAGGGGGAAACGGTGATTGCCGAGCCTGGCGACGGCCTCGGAGAGCTTGGTGACGGCGTTGTCGCGGTGGATCATCGAGCCGTGACCGGCGGTGCCGCGCACCCGCAGCTTCATCCAGCGGATGCCCTTTTCGGCGGTCTCGATGAGATACGCGCGGACGTTGTCCTTCAGCGTGATCGAGAAGCCGCCGACCTCGCTGATCGCCTCGGTGACGCCCTCGAACAGCTCCGGCCGGTTCTCGACCAGCCACTGCGCGCCGTACTTGCCGCCCGCCTCTTCGTCGGCGAGGAACGCGAAGACGAGGTCACGCGGGGGGACGATGCCGTTGATCTTGTAGTGCCGGGCCAGCGCGAGCGCCATTCCGCACATGTCCTTCATGTCCACGGCGCCGCGGCCCCAGACGTAGTCGTCCTGGATGGCGCCGGAGAACGGGTGGACCGACCACTCCGAGGCGTCGGCGGGGACGGCGTCGAGATGACCGTGGATCAGGAGCGCGCCGCGCGAGGGGTCGGCGCCCGGCAGCCGGACGATCACGTTGTGGCGGTCCTTGCCGCCGGACTCGACATAGGTGATCTCGTAGCCCGCGTCAGTGAGCTTCTCGGCGACGTACTCGGCCGCTGCGCGTTCACCGACCAGCGTGTCGGGGTCACCGGTGTTGGTGGTGTCGATACGGATCAGTTCACTGGTGAGGGTGACTGCCTCTTCGGCTGCTGCTTCGATCAAATTCGGTTCGGTCACCAGGCATTCCTACCATTGGTGGAGCCCGCCGACCCGTTGCCACCGTGTGGTGGACGGCGTGTGACCGCCCACTCCATCGCGAGCTCGGTGATCTGCTCTCTTCGAGTGGTTGTGTTTTCAGGTACTGCGGGCGGCGAACCGCGGACGCTAGCGTCGGCTGGGCCGGCGGCTCACCGCCGCCTCAAAGGGGGATTTCCGCATCATGCAAAGAAACCTCTCGCGGCCTTCGCTGAGAATTCGCCTCGTGGCTGTGCTCACGGCAGCCGGCCTGATCGCCACCACCGGCACCGCGCTCGCCGACGCCGGCGCCGACCGCAAGGTCGTGCAGGAGGCGCTGGACCAGATCACCACGAGCGGCGGAGCGCTCGGCGCGCAAGCCAGGGTGACCGACGGCCATCAACGCTTCACCGCGCGCTCAGGCAAGGCGGAACTGGGTTCCAACCGCCCGGTCCCGGAGAACGGCCGGTTCCGCGTCGGCAGCATCACCAAGACGTTCGTGTCGACGGTGCTGCTGCAGCTCGCGGGCGAAGGCAAGCTCGACCTGGACGCGCCGGTCGTCCGCTACCTTCCCGGTCTGATCGACGGCCGCATCACCGTCCGCCAGGTCCTGCAGCACACGAGCGGCCTCTACAACTACACCGACGCGTTGCCGCTCGACCCCGCCGAGTTCGAGAAGATCCGCTACAAGCACTGGACACCGCAGGAACTGCTCAAGATCTCGACCGGCAAGCCGCTCGACTTCGATCCCGGCACCCGGTGGAGCTACTCCAACACCAACTACGTGGTCGCGGGTCTGCTGGTGGAAAAAATGACCGGCAGGCCGTACGCGAAGGCGGTCGAGCAGCGGATCCTGAAGCCGTTGCGCCTGCACGACACCGAAGTTCCCGGCGACGACGTCGACATCAGCGGCCCGCACGCCCACGGTTACGTGTCCATAGCCGGCAAACCGAGCGACATCACCCGTCTCAACCCTTCGGTCGCGTGGGCCGCGGGCGAGATCATCTCCACGACCCGTGACCTGGACACTTTCGGCGTGGCGTTGGCCGGCGGCAGGCTGCTCGAACCCGCGCAGCAGCAGGAGATCGTCAAGACGACCGAGGTCAGCCCCGAATACGGCCTCGGCCTGCAGGTGCAGACCTTGCCGTGCGGCACCAGGGTCTTAGGCCACGGCGGCGGTATCCCCGGGTATTCCTCGCAACTGCTGACCACGCCGGACACCCGTAAGCGGCTGGAGCTTTCGGTCACGAGCGCGCCGGCCGGAGGTGATCCGAACCCGGCGTTCGTCAAACTGCTCACCGAGGTCTTCTGCTGACGTCTCCCGGCTGGAACGGCAATTTTGCGCTCATGCCGTGGCTGTTCCCCAGCTAGTTTCCTTCCCGGAGAGGCCGGGGAACCGGTCATCGGATCGACGGGATCGGAGACGACCGGCGTGAAAGCCACCGTCATCGGGCGCGCGACGGGGGCGATGGTGCTCCTGCTCGCTGCTGGATGCAGTACTCCCACGACAACCCCTCCCCACACTCCATCGTCGTCTCCGGCGAGCACGGCGCCGACGAGCACGACGCCGACGGTCGATCTTTCGTCGCTGCGCCAAGGCAAAATCCCGGCCGACTATCCCAAACCGGACCTGAGCGGACTGCCGCCCAAACCCGCGGCCTCCGCACCGCTGCGAGAGCGGATCGCCTGGGAGGCGCTGAAGAAGGTGACCGACTTCGCCCACCGCGTCGACCCCGGAGCACGCTCGTCCTGCCCCGCGTTCGACCCCGGCCGCACCACCACGGTGACCTGCACGGTCACCTATCTCGGCGAGGGCTACGACTACGTCCTGCGCGACATCAAATTCCAGGGCACCGGGCTGACCAACGGCCGCACCGAACAAGGCACCGTCTCGTACAAGGCGGACCTCACCGCCGGGCCGATCGTCCGCGACCAGGCCGAGTCGGTGCTGCGCTACCAGAACAGCACCGAATACGCGGCCTGCGACATGGCCGAGCACGTGCGCTTCGGATTCGACTCCACCCGGCGACGCCCCTCCGGGTCGTCGGTCGTCGGCGAGTGGATCCACGTACCCGGCATCTCCTGCCGCTACCTCGACCCCACGGCCCGGACGGTCAAGACGCTTCCCCTGGAGCTCTACGAATCGGGCGCGCCCATCCACCCCTCATCGCGGATCGGCGGCTGATTCCTCATTCGCCGGTTCGCGGCGAGACAGAAAGCGGAACTCGCGTGACTGAAGGCGTGACTCGCGTGTTTGAAGGCGGAACTCGCGTGTGCGGTGTCTGATCACGCGAGTTCCGCCTTCAATCACGCGAGATCGGCCATCCAGCACGGGCAAGAGTGGGCACCTGGAGAGAACCCGCTTCCGTCACCCGTATCGGTGATTCTCGCCGATTCACCATTCGTGGCAACCGGATCACCGGTTCGTGTCACGGCCCCGCCCACTTGCCGTAGCGGAGGCTCGGCTTCCACATCGGCTCGCCGCAACCCCGCTACACACGGTGTCAGCGCTCGCGAAACCGACCCCTGGCGCAAAACACGAAAGACTTACGTGTTTATCGTAGGAAGATTCACGACCCGCCGACCGCCCGGGAAATCGTTTTTTGACAGGGTGCCAACGTGGTGAAAATCTTCGATCGCTCCTCGCGAGAGCACAACCGAACACGAAATCCGAACAAGGAGCCCCTCAATGCAGATGTTCACCCAGCACGTGCACCACGGTCACGACCTCATTTCGGGTCTGCTCGCGCACCTGGCCCACGTGCTCGGATGGCTGGTCTGACGCTCTAAGCACAGGGATTGACGGGGGCCAATCTGTTGGCGCGGGTCGGCCCCTCGTGTTTGCGACCCGGTAGAGGGGCACAATCGTGTCCCTTTACCGGGTTCCGGTTTTTCAAGCAGGCTGAAGCGCGAATCCCAATTCCCTGCCCCGCGTCACGAGTTCTTCACGGGCCGAGGGATGCGCGACCTGGCCGACGATCTGACGCGCCTGCTCGTTCGCGTCGTTGCCCCAGATGGTCGCGACACCGTGCTCGCTGACCACGAAACTGTGCTGGAACGAAGTCACCGGACCGGCCAGCCGCGGCACGACCGTCGAAACGTCGGCCTTCGGATGCCAGGACGGCAGCGCGATGATCGCCCGGCCACCGGGTGAATGCAACGCCCCGACCACGAAGTCGGTCTGCCCGCCGAACCCCGAATAGATCGCCCCTCTCACCCGGCTCGCGTTGGCCTGTGCGAACAGGTCCACTTCGAGGGCGCTGTTCACCGAGACCAGCCCGCGCTGCCGGGCGATCACGGCGGGATCGTTCGTCTTTTCCGTACGCAGCAGCCGGATCCGCGGATTGCGGTCGAGCCAGCGGTACAAATCCGCGCTGCCGAACACGAACGACGCCGTCACCGGTTCCGCCGGATCGAGGGCGCCGGCACGGTCGAGCGCGAGCACGCCGTCGCTGAACATCTCCGACCAGATCGCGAGCCCGCGCCGTCCGGTCACCGCCGCGAGAGTCGCGTCGGGGATCCCGCCGATGCCCAGCTGCAGGGTCGCGCCGTCCTCGACCAGCCCGGCCACCCGCTCGCCGATGGTCCGCGCCGTGTCCCCGACCGGCCGTGGGACCGGCGACAGCAGCGGTTCCACCACCTCGATGCCGTAGTCGATCTCGTCGACCGGCACGAGGCCGTCGCCGTAGGTGAACGGCATCTCCGGGTTGAGCTGCGCGATGACCAAGCCGCCGCGTGCCCGCACCGCCTCGATGGCCGCCGGCAGGATGTTCACCTCCGTACCCAGCGACACCACGCCGTCCACCGGGGCCGAGGTGTGCAGCAGGACGACGTCCGGCGGCAACGAGTGCTTGAGCAGCTGCGGCACCAGCGACAGCCGGGATGGGAAGTACCGCAGCCCGGCGCGGCCGCGCATACCCGCGCCCACGAACGGCGTCTCCAGCAGCACACCCTCGCGGTCCGGCATGCCTGCCTGCGCGTTCAAGGCGAACAAGCGGTACTCCGCCAGTGCCGCGTCCAGCACCTTCAGCGCCCGCATCGGCGTGGCGAAATTCCCGCTCACCACCACTCGCGGACGCGAGGCGGGAACGCCCGTGAGAACGGAACCGAGCTGGCTCTCCGACAAGACGCGCATGAGCCGATCATGCCCGAGGAACCCCTCGCCGGCGCGGGCCGGACCCCCAGTGGGAACCCGCCCGCGCCCCGCGCCGCCCCCCCCAGGGGGGGCCGCGCCCCGGGCGCGCGCCCGGGGGGCGGGGGCCCCAATAA